>NZ_VFWS01000022.1:0-61702 GCF_006443065.1 Mesorhizobium sp. B1-1-5
TCGCTGATCAGCGAGATGTCGTTGCGCAAAAGGTCGACGATCATCCGGTTCTCGGCCTGGTTCTTCTCGTCGTTGCGCAGGAAGGCCTTCAGCCGGGCGTCTTCGGCCTTGGTCGCGCCGCGCGGCGCGGTGCCCTTCATCGGATGCGTCTCGATCATGCCGTCGGCATCGATCTCGAAGAACAGTTCTGGCGAGCGCGACAGGACGATCGGATCGCCGAGCGAGACCAGTGCGCCATATTTCACCGGCTGGCGTTTCGTCAGCGCGTCGAAGGCCGCAAGCGGATCGCCGGACCACTGCGCACGGACCGGGAAGGTGAGGTTCCCCTGGTAGCAATCGCCCTTGCGGATGTGGTTGTGGAGGCGCGCGAAGCGGTTTGCATAGTCGTCGGCGGACCAGGCTGCGCGGGCATCGAAGATCGGGCCGTTGCTTGCTGACGCCCGTGACTGCGGGATCTCCTGCTCGTCCGGCGCATCGAAGACGCCAAGACAGACCAACGGCGCGCGGCGGCCTTCGGGCAGCAGCGGCACCAGTTTCGGCTCGAGCAGGTAACCGGCTTCGTAGGAAAGATAGCCCGCCAGCCATTTACCGGAGTCGGAGGCGGCCTGGGCCCTTTCAAGCGCAGGCCCGAACTCTTCAGCCTTGTGCGCGACGATGATCTTATCCGGCCGATCGAAGACCAGCTGACGAGCGATTGCGTCGTTGCGGAAAATGGCTGCGGGCAGGGACATGAGCCTCGGATGCGGACAAAAGCGCCGTCGACCGCTCTATATGGGGGCTCGCCGAGGCGCAATCGAGAGAGCGGCGTCGGGCGGCGCAAAGGCGTCCCGTTGGCGCCGAAGCTTTTCTGTAACGGATTTTGCAGGATTGGCGAAACCTCGAACTTCGTCATCCACGGGCGGAGCGGAAGCGAAGCGGACGCGCAGACCCGAGGATCCATTCCGTGATTTTAATCGTAGGGTGCTGCGGAGCAGAATTCTGCAGCGTGGCGACGCCCCGACTTCACGGACAGGATCCTATGGTCTGCGCTGCGTCGCTTCGCTCCTCGCTACGCCATAGGATGACGAATTGGCGGGTGTCTCTGGCCAATCGACGGCGTTTGCCATGCCGGCTCGATGTTCAGGTGTTATTTGCGGTTCCAGCTGTTGGGAACTGCCGGGCAAACTCCGCTTCATCGCCGGCGGCGAGAAGCTTAGCCTGCTCGATCCATTTTTCGCGCGCGATGCGGCCGTCGAAATTGAGCACCTCCTCGATGCGTTTGACGTCGGCGGCGGTCCAGGCGGCGATCTGGGCGTAGGTGGTGACGCCCTGACCGATGCCGATGAGGCGGCGCAGATTGTCTGCCTTGCCGGACTTGGCCTGCGGCGCTGCCGCTTTCTTTGCCGCGGGCGCTGCCGCCTTCTTCGGCGCGGCGGCCTTGGCCGCCGGCTTCGGTGCCGCTGCAGTCTTCATTGCGGCCGGCTTCTTTGCAGCGGCGGGCTTTGTGGGCCTGGCCTTTGCCGTCGCCGACGTCGTCGACATCAGCGCCGCCGGCGCCGGCGTGGCGGCCTTGTCGGCGCCGGCCTTGGCGGAAGGCGTATCGCGCAGCCGGCTTTCGAGATCGGCGCGGGCACGGCCGCTGGCGTCGAGCTCGCCCTTCAACCGATCGCTATCGGCGCGCAGCCTGTCGCGCTCGCCTCGCGTGCGGTCGAGATCGCCACGCAGGCTGTCGAGCTCGCCGCGCAGACGGCCCCAGATGAACCAGCCGACCAGGACACCCACAACGAACGCCAGGAGCATGTAAAAGAAAGTGCTCATTTCCCTCTCCAGTTCGATCTGTCGGCCGAGGCCCGGAAAGGCGAGCTCACGCCAGGGATCGTCAAAGGTTCCGTGATCGGCGCAATCGCCGGCTTCAATCGAGCCATCGGCGTTGGCCTTGTCCGAAGCCGACGGCCGTCATCGCATTCGCCGTGGCGGCGCGGCCAGCCATCTCTGGCCTGCGCGATGCGTCCGGCTGAGCTTGAGGCCGGACGCTATCATATGGCTTGTCGAAAGCTAGTTGAAAAATGCGCCGGAGAGTTATTCAAGAACAGCTATTTAGGGTAAGAATAGATCCTGCTAATATGCGTTCCGGCTAAACTATTACGGTCGATCCCTGCGCCGTTGCTGTCGTCAATTGTCGAGCGTCTCCAATTCGTCGATCAGCGAACCGATCACGCCAAGGCCGATCTGCCAGAAAGCGGGATCGGTGGCGTCGAGGCCGAAGGGCGCCAGAAGCTCGGAATGATGCTTCGTGCCGCCGGCGCGCAGCATCTCGAAATACTTCTCCTGAAATCCGCGCTCGGCATTCTGGTAGACGGCGTATAGCGAATTCACCAGGCAATCGCCGAAGGCATACGCATAGACGTAGAAAGGGGAGTGGATGAAGTGCGGGATGTAGGTCCAGAAGACCTCGTAGCCCTCGCGCAGCTTGATCGCCGGCCCCAGGCTCTCGGCCTGCACCTCCAGCCAGAATTCGCCGAGCCTGTCCGAGGTCAGCTCGCCGTTCTTGCGCTCGGCATGCACCTTGCGCTCGAACTCGTAGAAGGCGATCTGGCGCACGACCGTGTTGATCATGTCCTCGACCTTCTGGGCGAGCATGGCCTTGCGCTCGCGGCGGTCGGCGGTCTGCTCGAGCAGCGAACGGAAAGTCAGCATCTCGCCGAAGACGGAGGCGGTCTCGGCCAGCGTCAGCGGCGTCGAGGCCATCAGCGCGCCCTGGCCCGCGGCCAGCACCTGGTGCACGCCATGGCCGAGCTCATGCGCCAGCGTCATCACATCGCGCGGCTTGCCCATATAATTCAGCAGCACATAAGGATGGGCCGACGGCACCGTCGGATGCGCGAACGCGCCGGGCGATTTGCCCGGCCGCACCGGCGCGTCGATCCATCTGCGATCAAAAAAGCCGCGGGCGATTTCGGCCATGTCGGGCGAGAAGCGCTGGTAGGCGGAAAGCACCGTGTCCCTTGCGTCGTCCCAGCGGATCACCGCCTGCGGCGTCTCCGGCAACGGCGCGTTGCGGTCCCAGTGGTTCATCACTTCCATGCCGAGCCAGCGCGCCTTCATCGCGTAGTAGCGGTGCGACAGCCGCGGATAGGCCTCGCGCACGGCCGCGGCCAGCGCGTCGACAACGTCGCGCTCGACGCGGTTGGCGAGGTGGCGCGAGTCGGCAATGTCCTGGAAGCCGCGCCAGCGATCGGAGATTTCCTTGTCCTTGGCTAAGGTGTTGGTGATGAGGGTGAAGGTGCGCAGGTTCTTGCGGAAGGTCGCCGCGAGCGCCTCGGAGGCACGGCGGCGTACCTCGCCATTGGCATCCTGCAGTCGGTTCAGCGCCGGCTCGAGCGTCAGCTCCTCGCCATCGACGTCGAAACGCAGGTCGGTCATCGTCTCGTCGAACAGGCGGTTCCAGGCGCCGCGCCCGGTGACCGACTTTTCGTGGAACAACTGCTCGACGCGATCCTCGAGCTGGTAGGGCTTGTCCTTCCTGAGGTCGAGCACCCAAGGCCGGTAGTGGCCGAAGGCCTTGTCGGCGGCCAAGGCGTTCTCGATCGCCGCATCGTCGATCAGGTTCAGCTCGAGCGCGAAGAACAGGAGATGGGCGCTGGCGTCCGTCATCTTTTCCTGGACGTCGCCATAGAGCTTGGCGCGCTGCGGATCGGCGGTGTTGCCGGCATAGACGAGGCCGGCATAGGAGACGATGCGGCCGATCAGTTCCTCGAGCGCCTCATAGGTTTTCAGCGCCTCGCCGAGCCGGCCGGCGCCGCCGCGCCCGGCCTCGGTGGCCAAAGTGCCCTTCCAGCGGGCTTCGAAGGCGATGGCGTCGCTGGCCGCCTTGGCGATGTCGCGCTTCAACTCGGGCGCTTCCATGCCCGAATAGAGATCGGCGAGATTCCACTCCGGCAGGTCGCCAAGCTCCGCCGCGCCCTGGCCGGACGCTGGGGCCGCAAGCCGCCGACCAAACATCATGCGCATCGACAATACCTTCTTTGAGCCAAGGGCCAGAATCAAAGGGAAAGGAGAAGCCGGTCAAATCCTAAGGAATTCGTTCACCGGGTTTTTTGAAACCTTATTTAGAACCCTGTGCCAAGATGATCCATGGGATTTTCTCGGGCGGACAACTCAAACAGTCATGACAGGTTCCATACTCATAGTCGATGACGATCCGGTACAGCGCAGGCTGGTCGAGGCCGCGTTGACCAAGTTCGGCCACACCGCGATCGTCACGGACAGCGGCGCCGCCGGCCTCGACGTGCTCGACGGGGCAAACGCGCGCGAGGTCTCCGTCGTCATTCTCGACCTCGTCATGCCCGGCCTCGACGGCATCGGCGTGCTGAAGGCGATGCGCGAGCGCGCCATCAACATTCCCGTCATCGTGCAGACCGCCCAGGGCGGCATCGAAACCGTCGTCTCGGCGATGCGGCACGGCGCCTTCGACTTCGTCGTCAAGCCGGCGTCGCCCGACAGGCTGCAGACCGCGATCTCCAACGCGCTCAAGGTAGAAGCCGTCGAGGACGAGATGAAGCGCGTGTCGCGGCGGCGCGGCGGCGGGCATCTCACCTTCAAGGACATGATCACGCGCAGCCCGGCAATGGACCGTGTGATACGCCTCGGGCAGAAGGCGGCGGCCTCCAACATCCCGATCCTGATCGAAGGCGAATCCGGCGTCGGCAAGGAACTGGTGGCGCGCGCCATCCAGGGCAGCGGCGACCGCCGCTCAAAGCCCTTCGTCACGGTCAATTGCGGCGCTATCCCCGACAATCTCGTCGAATCGATCCTGTTCGGTCATGAGAAGGGCTCGTTCACCGGCGCCTCCGAAAAGCACACCGGCAAATTCGTCGAGGCGCATTCGGGCACGCTGTTCCTCGACGAGATCGGCGACCTGCCGCTCGACGTTCAGGTCAAGCTTTTGCGCGCCGTGCAGGAAGGCGAGGTCGATCCTGTCGGCGGCCGCTCGACCGTCAAGGTCGATATAAGGCTGATCTCGGCCACGCATCGCAACCTTCTGCAGCAGGTCAAGGACGGCAAGTTCCGCGAGGACCTGTTCTACCGGCTGAACGTCTACCCGATCTTCGTGCCGCCGCTGCGCGACCGCCGCGACGACATTCCCTACCTGGTCCGGCATTTCATGGAAAAGGTCGCTCCGACCGATCCGCGCCGCCGCCTTGCCGGCATATCTGCCACGGCGCTTGCGATGCTCCAGGCCTATGACTGGCCGGGCAACATCCGCCAGCTGGAGAATGCGGTCTTCAGGGCGTCGGTGCTTGCCGAGGGCGACGTGCTGACAGAGGAGGAATTCCCGCAGATCCGGGCGCAGGTGGAAGGAACGGTCAATCTCGAGGCGGAACCGGGGTCCGCCATCATCACCGATACGGTTGCGGATGCGACCCTGCATGGGGATGAGGTCGCCGACATGATGGGGCCTGCCTTGTCCGACGGCGAGGCGTCAGCCAGGCCGCAGCCGCGTTTCGGAACGCTCCGTGCGCTCGATGAGCGCGGCAATGTGCGGGCGCTGGCCGACGTCGAACTCGAGATGATCAAGCTTGCGATCGACCATTACAATGGCCAGATGAGCGAAGTCGCCCGCCGGTTGGGCATCGGCCGCTCGACGCTCTACCGCAAGTTGAAGGAATATGGCATTGATCCCGAAGCTGGTCGCGTCGACCGGCTTGCCTCGTGACAGGCAAGGCTCGAACCAGCTTGCCTGCCTAAAATCCGAGTCAAATTGTCGCTTTTGACCTGAAAACGCGTGGTTTTCAGCGGTTGGCGTTGCCGAGGATCACGCATTAACGCTAACGGTAACAGATCGTGTTCTGGGCGACGCCGGATTGTTGATATAAACCAGCGGTTTACCACGAAATGCGGTGCATCATTTTTGACGGGATATCGCCACGGTGTTACCGCATTTCGGCTTCAATAAACGATGATTAACCATTAGGATCGATATTCGGATGTGAAAACGACGCATCCGTTTGGTCAAATCCGGGGACAAACGGCAGCCTGCAAGGCCATTTGATTTGAACGAAGTCGAACGACATAAAAACGGGCGGCATTTTCACATGAGCGTCTGGCCGAGGTGGCTGACGTTCGTGATTTTGGCCGTCGGTTTTCTGTCCGCGGCGACATCAGGCGCCCGGGCCGAGGTTCGTACGCTCAAGCTTTATCACCTGCACACCCACGAGAAGGCCGAGATCGTCTACAAGCGCAATGGCCGCTACGATCCCGAAGGCCTGCGCAAGATCAACATCATCCTGCGCGACTGGCGCCGCAACGAGCCGACCAAAATGGACCCGCGGCTGCTCGACCTCGTCTGGGAAGCCTATCGCGAAAGCGGCGCGACCGACTATATCCAGGTCGTCTGCGGCTATCGCTCGCCGTCGACCAACGCGCTGTTGCGCTCGCGCAGCCGCGGCGTCGCCGAGAAGAGCCAGCACATGCTGGGCAAGGCGATGGATTTCTACATCCCCGGCGTGCCGTTGAAGAAACTGCGCAACATCGGCCTTAAGATGCAGGGCGGCGGCGTTGGCTATTACCCGACTTCCGGTTCGCCCTTCGTGCATATGGATGTCGGCAACGTGCGCCATTGGCCGGGCATCAGCCGCCAGGAATTGGTCAGCCTGTTCCCCAACGGCAAGACGCTGCATGTGCCGAGCGACGGACGCCCGCTGCCCGGCTATGAGCAAGCGGTGGCAGCGTACCAGGCCCGCAAGGGAGCCGGCACCCCGAACATCGAACTGGCCAGCGCCGGCGGCTCGACCAAGCGCTCCGGCGGCCTGCTCGCGGCCTTGTTCGGCGGCGGTGCCGACGAGGCCGACGACGCCGCCGACGAAAGTGTCCCGGCGCCGCAGCGGAAAGCCGTGAAGCAGGTTCAGGTCGCGAGCGCCGCCACGGCACGCGACAGCAATCCTCCGGGCATCGCGATCGTCGCGCCGAAGGATGCCAAGCGCGCCAGCATCCCGCAGATCGCGGATGACAGCGCCGACGAGCAGCAGCAGCCGCAGCAGGATACGCCGGAGACGATCATCGCTGCCCTGCCGCCCAAGGAAATCCCGCTGCCCGACTTCGCGCCGCGTCCGAAGATCGATGTCGGCCAGCAGACGCCGCAGAACGTGCCGTTCGCCATGGCGGATGCCTCGGCGACGACGGAGCAGGCGGTTTCGACGGCGCAGGCGCCCGTGCCCGGCAAGGTTCCGTTCGGCACGGCCAGTGCCGCCGAGGCCGCGAGCGCCGACCCGGCGCAGGTAGCGGTCAACAACATCCCGCTGCCGACCTGGCGTCCCGACCGCTCGATGCCGGCCGAACTGGCGCCGAAGGACAAGAACGTGCTTCTGGCGCTGGCCGAAACCGCTTCGCAGGACAAGAGCGCGACCGACGCGTTCTCCGTGCTGCCGACCGCGCGGCCGCAGCCCGGCAAGCAGGACGAGATCAAAGCCGTTCTCGAACAGGCCAATGCCACCGTCGGGGCCGATGGCGTCGGCGGCGCCGAATACCAGCTTGCGTCGCTGACCGAGCCGGAGCCGCGCTCCGCGTTCAACGATCCGTCGGGCGTCGATGCGGCCTCGCCGCGCCAGGCCATTGCCGCGCTCCCGGCCGGGGCCGATCCGGCGCAGGCGATTGGCGCCGGCGTGAAGACGACGGCCAAGGAAGCCAGGGCGTCTGCCCACGATCTGAAGCCCGGGCCCAAGGCCATGGTGGTGGCGACGCCGCCGCAAGCCGCGCGCTGGGCGTTAGGCAGCGGCGTCAACATTGCCGCGGTATCCGACCCGACGACAGCGCCGCGCTATGCCTACAACATCGTGCATACGCCGCCGAGCGAAGTGTATACGGCCGGCTTCCAGGCGGATGGCGGAGTGCCGGACGCAAGCCGGTTCACGGGCAACGCGGTGAAGTTCCTCTCGGTCGCGCGCTTCCAGACGAAATAGGCGAGCCAGCGTGGCCGCCGAAAAGCCGCGTTGACCCGCCAGTGCGGCTTTTGTCTTCCCGCTTCGTCTGATGGTAGGACAGCGCCCTTTTGAAGGCGTGAATCGTGGTTCGAGTCTATGAGCGGGAACCATAAATTTCAATCACTTAGCATACGCGCGTCGTCGGGCTGTCCAGTAATTAGCTGATAACGCCTCCGTTGCGAACAGGAGACGCGATGGCGGGAATGCGCACCAAACTTAGAGCGCCTGCGTGCTTAGTTGATTTCGCGCGCGTTCCTGCGACTATCGGGATTCACAATTTCACGAAGAGTTCGACCCGCTCAGTGATAAAGCGCCGATGGCGAAACCTCCTACAAACCCAAAAATCTATCACATCGTGAACGTCGATCGGTTAGCGTCGATCACCAAAAGCGGTGGGCTTCTGAGCGATTCTGAGATCATTAAGCTCAAGTTGCCTGGCACTACGATCGGCATGGGGTCCATAAAGGCCAGGCGTCTGGAACTTCCCGTCAAGTGCTATTCGAACGCTACGGTCGGCGATTTCGTGCCCTTTTATTTTTGCCCACGGTCAGTGATGCTCTACGTCATCCACAAGGCCAACAACCCTGAGCTAACTTACAAGGGCGGCCAGGGGCCGATTGTCCATCTCCAGTGTGACTTGAACAAAGTCATAGCGGCGTTGGACAGGGCCAAACGTAGCTGGGCTTTCAGCGGGTCCAATGCCGGGGCGGTCTATTCCAGTTTTTGGAATGACCCCAGCAAGCTCAGTCAGCTCGATTGGAGTCACATTGGTGCCAAATATTGGCAGGAACCTGAGGTCAGGGACGCCAAACAGGCGGAATTCCTAGTGTATAAGAAATTTCCCTGGCATTTGGTGGATCGAATTGGAGTACAGAATCTGGCCACATTCAACGCTGTGACGAATGCGATCGCACAAGCTGCGCACAAGCCAACAGTAGCTATAGAGACGAACTGGTACTACTGAGGAGGGGAGAATGGTCGAATTCCGCACCGGCAATATCCTCGACGCAGACGTCGACGCATTGGTGAACACCGTCAATTGCGTGGGGGTGATGGGCCGCGGCATCGCCCTTCAGTTCAAAAATGCCTACCCGGACAACTTTAAGGCCTACGAAGCCGCGTGTAACCGTGGACTTGTTAGACCCGGCCGAATGTTCGTTTTCGAGACTGGACGTCTATCTCCGCGTTTCGTTATCAACTTCCCGACGAAACGCCACTGGAGAGGGAAAAGCCGCATCGAAGACATCAAAAGCGGCTTAATCGATTTCGTCGATGTCTTGCGCTCCCTTAAGATTAGGTCGGTCGCAATCCCGCCACTTGGCTCTGGATTAGGTGGCCTGCGTTGGTCTGATGTTCGCCCGCTGATCGTGGAAGCAGTTGCCCAACTACCTGACGTCCAGGCGATTATCTACGAGCCGGCGGGTGCCCCTGATTCCGCAGCGTTAGCTCGCAACCGCCCGGTTCCCAAGATGACGGAAGGACGGGCCGCGTTAGTAGTTCTCCTACAGCGATATCTAAACGGACTTATGGATCCCTTCGTAACGCTGCTTGAGGCTCATAAGCTTTTGTTCTTCATGCAGGAAACTGGACAGCCCCTCCGCCTAGTGTTCCGCAAGGCACCTTATGGGCCCTATGCGGAGAACCTCCGGCACGTCTTGCACGAAATGGAAGGCCATCTAATTGCCGGGTATGGTGATGGAGGCGACGATCCTAGGAAAGCGCTGAGCATCATACCAGGCGCCTATGAAGAAGCTGAGCGCGTGGTGCTCGGTGAATCTGCGACCAAGCAGCGATTTGATCGTGTTGCCAGGCTGATCGATGGTTTTGAAACGCCTTATGGGATGGAACTTCTGGCAACGGTCTATTGGGTTTCGCAACGCGAGGGAGCAAGTAACTTCAGGGAAGTGCGCGATGCGGTATATGGATGGAGCGAGCGGAAACGCCAATTCGCATCCGAAGAGATCAAGCTGGCGTATCGGACGTTGATTGAGCGCGGCTGGCTAAATGCCAAAATGCCTCCGTTGACCGCACCCCGGAGTATCTCCGATCCGAAAGCGGGGTCTAGTTTATCGAAGTAAGCTACTAACCGCCAACGAGCAGCGGTATCGGATAGTGTGCTCTCCGGTCGGATGAAAGAGCTGAGCGCTCATCCATTCCCGGTTGCCGCAATTTCTGGCACCGAACCTTGTTGCGAATCTCGGTGCCTTTTCACGTCGCCGCCCGCGTTGGTCACGCCATCTGCAGATAGTTGCGTAGCAAAACTAATCCCGGTCGGTGCAACCCGGCCGGGTTTTTATGCTCAGTCGACTTCCAGCGCAGCCGCTTCGCCCTTGGCCAGAAGTCGCGCGGCGTCGCGCGCGGGCGGCAATCCAAACTGACGCGCATATTCGCGGCTGAACTGGGAGGCGCTTTCGTATCCGACGGTGAAGGCGACATGCGCCGCGCTGCCCGGTCGGGCGATCAGCAGATGGCGCGCCTCCAATAGACGAAGCTGCTTCTGATACTGGATCGGGCTCATCGCCGTCGCCGCCTTGAAATGGCGATGAAAGGCGGCATTGCTCATATGTGACAGCTCGGCCAGTTGCGTCACATCGATAGGCTCGTTGTAATGCGCCCGGATCCAGGCGGTGGCGCGGCGGATTTGCGAAAGGCGGCCGTCGGCGCGCGCGAGCTGGCGCAGCTTTTCGCCCTGCGGGCCTTGCAAAAGCCGGAACGCGATCTCGCGTTCGAGCATCGGCGCCAGAACAGGAATCTCGGCCGGCGTGTCGAGCAGCCGCAGCATCCGGCGCCACGCGTCGAGCAGCAAGTCGTCGACTTGATTGGTCACGAAACTATCGCCGTCGATCGCTGGCTTGTGGTCGATGAGCAGGCCTGCGATCAGCTCGGTATTGAGTGACAATGCGACGGCCATATAAGGCTGCGCGACGCTCGCCTCGAGCAGCTGGCTGGTGGCGGGTGTCTCGACCGCGTAGACGAAATAGCTGCCGGCGCCGTAAGCAAGCGTGCGGTCGCCGATCAGGACCGTTTTGGTTCCCTGCAGGACAAAGAGCGTGGTCGGCTGACAGAGTTCGGGCATCGGCGGCGTCGGGACTTCGCTGCGGCCGATCGTTACGCGCGGGATAGCGGTCTTCGTCCGCCGTCCGCGCGCATGGCGGCCGGCGATCACGATCAATTCGTGCAGCGCTTCGTTCATCGTTGCAGCATGTGCGATCCATGCAGGCCGCGCAACCATGTGACGCGGCACCTGGTGACGCGAAGACGCGCACCTGAGAGGATTAGGCAAGAGGACGCGAGGATCCGGCGCGCGAAGCAGGTCGGTTGATGCCATTGTCTAAGTCGCCAAGAAGGAGACCTGGAATGACGACGCAAAAGAACGCGCTGGTGACTGGCGCCAACAAAGGTATCGGGCTTGAGACCGCCCGTCGGCTGGCCGCCATGGGATTCAAGGTTTGGCTCGGTGCTCGCGACGCCGAGCGCGGCGAGGCAGTGGCGCAGGCGCTGCGCGGCGAAGGGTTCGACGTCGAGTGGCTCGAACTCGACGTTACCAGCAACGATAGCGTGGCGGCCGCGGTCAAGACAGTCGCGGCGCGGGCGCCTGCCTTGGAGGTGCTGGTCAACAATGCAGGCATTGCACCCGGCTATGTCGAGGCGCTCGGCCCGGACGGCCGCTATGAGCGGCCGCCGAGCCGCGAGAGTGTCGATGACATGAAAGCCACCTATGACGTCAACGTCTTCGGCCCGGTTCGGGTCACGCAGGCGTTTCTGCCGCTGCTCCTGGCAACGCCCGCAGCCCGGGTCGTCATGGTCAGCAGCTATATGGGCTCGATCGCGCGGGCGTCCGGCGACAGCCAGTCGCCCAATCTCATGAGTTATGGCAGCTCGAAGACGGCGCTCAATGCCATCACGGTGGCCTTCGCCAGGGAACTTTCGCCGCGCGGCATAGCGGTCAACGCCGCTGCTCCCGGTTACACTGCGACAGACCTGAACGGGGGCAGGGGGCACCGCACTGTCCAGCAGGCGGCCGAGATCATCGTGCGGCTGGCGACGCTGGAGGCCGGCGGACCGACGGGCGGCTATTTCGACGAGAACGGCCCGTTGCCCTGGTGATCCGGCGGATTAATTGGCGAGCTTGCTCGCCTCGCGTGCGAGTGCTTCGATCTCGTCCCACTTGCCGGCCCTGATGAGATCGTCGGGCGCGACCCACGAGCCGCCGACGCAGATGACGTTGGGCAGGCTCAGATAGTCGGCGGCATTCCTGGCGGTGATGCCGCCGGTCGGGCAGAATTTCACGTCCGCCAGAGGCGAGGCGAAAGCCTTCAGCGAAGCGATGCCGCCGGACTGCTCGGCCGGGAAGAATTTCAGAAAGCGCAGGCCTGCTTCGCGCGCGGCCATGATCTCGCCGGGCGTGATGGCGCCGGGCAGCAGCGGCACGGGGCTGTCCTTGGCCGCGTCGAGAAGCTGGCCGGTGATGCCGGGGCTGACGATGAATTTCGAACCAGCGCGGGCTGCTTCGTCGAACTGCTTCGCGTCTAGAATGGTGCCGGCGCCGACCAAGGCTTCCTCGACCTCGGCGGCCACACGGCGGATCGCTTCCAGCGCATCGGCGGTCCGCAGCGTGATCTCGATCGCCGGAAGGCCACCGCGCGACAAGGCACGGGCGAGCGGCACCGCGTCCGCGACATTGGCGATCTTCAGCACCGGGATGACCGGTTGACCGTTGAGAAGCGACAGGAGCTTTTCGGTCTTGCTGGTCATTTGCTGGTCTCCATCTCGATCATTTTAAACCGATTAGCAGAAGGGATATGCCAAGTCCACGAAGGCAGGCGTGTCGCGATGCCGCGCAACGGATCGCCGCCGGCCTTTGAGCCTCCTTCGCCTTGAAACCGCTTTCAGCACGGTCTAGAGCGGATCGCCGTTTCATCGAAACGGCAAACCGCTCTATCTTTTTGTTTCACGCAATTCCGGACGGAAAACCGCTTCGCACTTTTCCTGGAATTGCTCTATGGCATGACCATGACAACAGCCATGGAAATTCAGCCAGTCCGCGTCGCCGCGCTCTATAAATTCGCGCGGCTCGGCGGATACGAGGCCCTTCGCGCGCCGCTTGCCGCCTTCTGCTGCGGCCGCGGCATCAAGGGCACGCTGCTTCTGGCGCATGAAGGCATCAACGGCACCGTTGCCGGCAACGAGGACGCGATTGCCGCGCTGATCGACCATCTGCAAGCCATCGAAGGCCTTACCGGTCTCGAAATCAAATACAGCGCCGCCGCCGAAATGCCGTTCCACCGCATGAAGGTGCGGCTGAAGCGCGAGATCGTCACCATGGGCGTCGAGGACGTCGATCCGGCAGCGAGCGCCGGCACCTACGTCGCGCCGGCCGACTGGAACGCGCTGATTTCCCACCCCGACACGCTCGTTATCGACACGCGCAACGCCTACGAAGTCTCGCTCGGCACTTTCCAGGGCGCGGTCGATCCCAAGACCACCAGCTTCCGCGAGTTCCCCGCCTGGGTCGAGCAGCATCGTGGAGAGCTCGAAGGCCGCAAAGTGGCGATGTTCTGCACCGGCGGCATTCGCTGCGAGAAGGCGACAGCTTATGTGAAGTCGCTCGGCCTCAAAGACGTCTTCCATCTCAAGGGCGGCATCCTGAAATATCTGGAGGACGTGCCGGCCGAAGAGAGCCTCTGGCAAGGCGAATGTTTCGTGTTCGACGAGCGGGTCTCCGTCTCGCATGGTCTGGTTGAGGGGGAGGCGGAGCTCTGCCGGGCCTGCCGGCATCCGCTGACGGTCGAGGACCGGCTGTCGCCGAAATACGCAATCGGCGTCTCATGCCCGCATTGCTTTGAAGCGCGCTCCGACGAGGATCGTGAGCGCTATGCCGAACGCCACCGCCAGGTCGAGCTGGCGCAAGCGCGCGGCGGCAAGCGCCATATCGGCAATTAGAGCGGCCAGCTCTGCGAGCGAAAAGCTGCCCCCGTCATTGTAATGTCGATGCACGGGGCCTACCTCTTGCCGGTCCGAAACCCTGCCCGGGCGCGTTCGGCCGGGCCCATTCTGGAGGCATTGATGCTCGATCCCAAGAAGCTGCTCGACGACCTTCTCGGCTCGCAAATCCCCGGGACCGGCTCGACTGTCCGCGACAAGGCGGGGCAGGCGGTGCAGATGGCAAAGGACAATCCGCTCGCCGCCGGCGCGCTGGCAGCCGTGCTGCTCGGCACCGGCACTGGCCGGCAGGTGACGGGCGCGGCCGTCAAGCTCGGCGGCCTGGCTGCGATCGGAGGCCTCGCCTACAAGGCTTATCAGAACTACAAGGCCGGCAAGGAGCCGGCGCCGGCACCAGCAGCCGGCCAGCCGGAACTGTTACCACCGCCGGCCGACACGGCCTTCCACCCCTCGCAGGCGCCGCAGGGCGAGGCCGAGTTCACGCTGACGCTGGTCAGGGCGATGATCTCGGCGGCGAAGGCCGACGGCCATGTCGACGATGACGAGCGCAAGAAGATCGCCGACAAGCTGAAGCTCGCGGGCATCGGCGCCGAAGCGGAAAAGTTCCTGCTTGCCGAGCTCGAAAGCCCGCTCGATCTCGACACGCTGGTCGCCGGCGCCAAGACCGATGCGCAGAAGCTCGAACTCTACACCGCCTCGCGGCTTACCATCGATCCCGACACGCGCACCGAGCGCGGTTATCTCGACCTGCTCGCCGGCCGCCTCGGCCTGCCGGACGCCCTGGTCGATCATGTCGAGGCGACGGTTTCGGCGGCCAAGGTGCCGGCGGGAACGGCGCCCAATTCACCGTGGTGATTCGGCTTGGTAAACGTCCCTCGGGGACGCCTCGCCGGTCGTTAATCTTCCGTTAACCCAGCAAGCGCATCATTCTAATCAGTCGGACCGGCTTTTCCTCCTCCCAAGCGCGGTTCAGATCGGGGCGGTCGCCAATGGCCGCCCTTTTTGTTGGCCTTTCTTTATTGCCAGCAGCGGCTTGCCATCATCCCTGCCATTTGCGATGCCACGTCTTCCATCCATGACCGGAGGACGGCGATGACAGCCATTGCAAAGAAGACCGCCATCGTTACCGGCGCCGGCACCGGCATCGGCAAGAGCGTCGCGACGGCGCTGCTCAAGGCAGGCTGGAACACGGTGTTCTGCGGCCGCCGCAAGACGCTGCTGGAAGAGGCGATCGCTGATGCGGGCAAGACGCAGGCCAAGGCATTGGCCATCGCCTGCGACATCAGCAAGGCCGAGGAAGTCGACGACATGTTCGAGACCGTGCTCGAAGGCTTCGGCCGCGTCGACCTGCTCTTCAACAATGCCGGCATGGGCTACAAGTCGACACTGATTGACGAGATCCCGGTCGAGGTCTGGAACGACGTCGTCGGCGTCAACCTGACGGGATCGTTCCTGTGTGCTCGCGCAGCCTTCGGCGCCATGCGCCGGCAGAAGCCGATGGGCGGCCGCATCATCAACAACGGCTCGGTGTCTGCCTATACGCCGCGCCCGGGCTCAGCGCCCTATACGGCGACCAAGCACGCGATCACCGGGCTCACCAAGACGCTGGCGCTTGACGGCCGGCCCTTCGACATCGCCTGCGGCCAGATCGACATCGGCAATGCGCTGACCGAGATGGCGCAGCCGATGACGGTGGGCGTGCCGCAGGCCAATGGCTCGATCGCCGCCGAAGCGGTGATGGATGTGCAGCGCGTCGCCGACGCGGTGCTGCACATGGCCAGCCTGCCGCTCGACGCCAATGTGTTGTTCATGACGGTGATGGCGACGAAGATGCCGTTTGTCGGGCGCGGGTGAGTCGGCGGCGCCGAGCCTAACCGCTCGCACTTTTCCTGGAATTGCTTTAGTCGCCGAGCACTCGGCGGCGTTCCTCGAACTCGTTCTTGTCGATCTCGCCGCGCGCAAAGCGCTCCTTGAGAATGTCGAGAGGCGTGCGACCCGGCGACGTCTGATGAGGTGGCACCGCGCCCGGCCCCCACTGCCAGCGGGTGACGGCACCCACAAGGACGACGAAAAAGAGGATCATGAACAACGGACCGAAAATCATCGCCCAACCTCCGCCCCACCACATCATCCCAGGACCATAGGCATATCTGTCGGCATCCAATGCCTGTGCACACGCGGCCCCGGGGACAAGGGCCAAGACGCCGCTGATTGCGGCCGCCGATTTCATCAAGCCTTTGCGCATGGGGTCTGTCCTGACGTTGCATGCGTAATCCTACGACGTGGGGCAGTCCGGCACCTTGCGCTGGATCAAACACCTGCCTGCGCCCGGTCATCATGCGGTGACGATGTTTGCAAAGACCATGCCGGCGGACTCCGGCCGGCCGCAAGGATGCAATAATGGTGGCTCGGGGCGAGCCACTCACCAGAGGGGAACATCGCCGACCGAGGGAACCGAGCTCACTTTGCCAAAAACGCCTCGATCCGCTCCAGCGCGCGCAGGATGTTCTCCTCGGAATTGGCGTAGGAAAGCCGGATATAGCCTTCGCCGAGCACGCCGAAATCGGGGCCGCCGATGAGCGCCACGCCGGCATCCTCGAGTAGCGCCGAGGCAAGCTTCTTGGCCTTCCAGCCGGTCTTCGAGACATTGGGGAAGGCATAGAAGGCGCCCTTCGGCGTGATGCAGGAAATGCCCGGCAGCGCGTTCAGCCCTTCGACCACGATCTTCCTGCGGTTGTCGAAGGCGCGCATCATCTTTTCGACGTCGTCCTGCGGGCCGTCGATCGCGGCGATGCCGGCATACTGGCTCGGCGCGTTGACGCAGGACCAGCAGTTCACCGCCAGCTTGCGAACCTTGTCGTAGAGATGCGCACCCTTGTCGCCGTTCGGCCAGATCGACCAGCCCATGCGCCAGCCGGTCATCGCCCAGGTCTTCGACCAGCCGTTGAGCACGATCAGCCGGTCGCGGATCTCGGGGAAGTTGAGTAGCGAGCAGTGGGTCTCGCCATCATAGGTCATGACGTCGTAGATCTCGTCGGACATGATCGCGACCTCAGGGTGCTTCTCCAGGCCCTTGACCAGCTTCTCGATCTCGGCCCGCGGGGTGACGCCGCCGGTCGGATTGGCGGGCGAGTTGAGGATCAGCAGCCTGGTCCTGGGCGTGATCAGCGCCAGCGTCTCGTCGGCCGAGAAGGCAAAGCCGTTTTCCTCGCGGATCGGCACCGGCACCGGCGTCGCGCCGGTGAACTCGATCATCGAGCGGTAGATCGGAAAGCCGGGATCGGGATAGAGGATCTCGGTGCCGGTCTCGCCGAACATCAGGATCGCGGCGAACATGGTCGGCTTGCCGCCGGGCAGGATCATCACGTTCTCGGGCGACACCTCGACGCCGGTTGTGGTCAGCGTCCGGCGCACAACCGCCTCGCGGGTGGCCAAGAGGCCGTTTGCCGGCGTGTAGCCATGGTGGCCGTCGCGCAGCGCCTTGATCGCCGCCTCGACGATGTGCTGCGGCGTCTTGAAGTCGGGCTGGCCGATGCCGAGATTGACGATATCGCGACCCTGATGGGCAAGCGCGGTAGCCCTCGCCAGCACCGCGAAGGCATTTTCCTCGCCGAGACGGTCGAAGGCCGCGATCGTGTGGAGCATTTTTCCCGTCCCTGTGGTTCTTTCTGTGAGCGAGCGTTTTTGTGACCGTCCGCCAGCAAAAGTCAAACGGATTGGAGTGGTCGTGTCGGAAGATCTGAAGAATTGGCAGCCGCGCCCGCGGCCGGAACGAAAGCCGATCGAGGGACGCACGGTCAGGCTCGAGCCGCTGAGCGCGGCAAGGCATGGCGATGGTCTTTACCAAGCGTCGTCGGTGCCCGACGCCGGCGGACGTTTCGCCTGGCTGCCGGACTATCCGCCGGAGACCCGCGCGGCCTTCCAGCCCTGGCTGGACAAGGCCGAAGCGAGCGAGGACCCGCTGTTCTTCACCGTCATCGACAGAGCGACCGGCAAGATCGCCGGGCGTCAGACGCTGATGCGCATCGACGCCAATAACGGCGTCGGCGAAATCGGCAACATCTATTGGGGTCCGCTGATCTCGCGCAAGCCGGCCGCGACCGAGGCGCAGTTCCTGTTTGCGAAATACCTCTTCGACGATCTCGGCTACCGCCGTTACGAGTGGAAGTGCAACAACCGCAACGAGCCATCGAAGCGCGCCGCCGAGCGCTTCGGCTTCAGGTTCGAAGGCATCTTCCGACAACACCTTGTGGTCAAGGGTGAAAACCGCGACACGGCGTGGTATTCGATCATCGACAAGGAATGGCCGGCCTTGCGCAACGCCTATGAGGGCTGGCTCGATCCGGCGAATTTCGACGGAGCAGGCGGCCAGAAGCGGCGGCTCGAGGATTTCCGCGCTGATTTCGGCGCGTGACAGGAGTTCAGCGATGGCGCATGACCATGGCTCGCACGATCACGGCTTGGCCGGTTCCGGCCATGTGCATGGCTCGACCGACAAGAAGCGGGTGCTGATCGCGACCTGCCTGACCGCGGGCTTCATGGTCGCCGAGGCGCTGGGCGGCTGGCTGACCGGATCGCTGGCGCTGGTCGCCGATGCCGGGCACATGCTGGCCGACGCCATCGCGCTCGGCCTTGCCTGGTATGCCTTTCACCTGACAGGCCGTCCGGCCACCGGCCGCCTCACCTATGGCTTCGCCCGGGTGAAGACGCTGGTCGCCTATACCAATGGCATCGCCATCTTCGTCATTGCGCTCTGGATCGTCTACGAGGCCTGGGGGCGGCTGATGAACCCGGCGCCGGTGCTCGGCGGGCCGATGCTGGTGGTGGCGGTGGCAGGCCTGCTGGTCAACATCGCTTCCTTCTTCGTGCTGCATGGCGGCGATCGGGAAAGCCTCAACATGCGCGGCGCCATCCTGCATGTGCTGGGCGACCTGCTTGGCTCGGCCGCGGCAATCGCGGCAGCGCTCATCATCCTGGCAACCGGCTGGACGCCCATCGATCCGATCCTGTCGGTGCTGGTGTCGCTGCTCATTCTGTCGACGGCATGGTCGCTGATGCGCCAGGCGGCCCACGTCCTGCTCGAAGGCGTGCCGGCCAGCCTCGATCGCGACCTGATCGCCAAGGACATCGAAGGCGCGGTCAAGGGCGTGCGCGAGGTGCACCATATGCATGTCTGGTCGCTCGACGGGACCAGCAACATGGCGACGCTGCATGCTTGCCTGAACGACGGCGTCGATGCGCATGCCGCGGTGAGCGCCATCAAGAAACGGCTTGCGGCCGAGCATGGCATCGAGCATGCCACTGTCGAACCCGAATTCGGCCAATGCGCGGACAGCCATGACGAGCACGACCACCATCATGATCACGACCATGCGCATGATGCGCCGCGCGATCGCCGGCACTATCACTGATCGCGGCGTGATGATGAACCCGAACAGCCTCGAACCGAAGACCGCCAGCTGATGGATCGTGACACCCGCAACGCGGCGACCGCCGCGGCCGTGATACTGCTCCTGTTCGGCCTCGCAGCCTATTTCCTGCCGGTCATCATGCTGGCCGCGGGCAAGGTATCGATGGTGTTGGCAGCCGTTATTGCCGTCATCTTCATGGTGGCGTTGTTCGTCGTCCTGTGGCTGCGCGGACGCAGCCAGCGCAAGAAAGGTCTCTGAGGATGAGAATTCTGATCACGGGCGCCGCCGGCATGGTGGGCCGCAAGCTTATCGCACGGCTGGCCAAGGACGGCGCCTTGCGCGGGCGCAAGATCACGGCGCTCGACCTGCATGACATCGCGGCGCCGCCGGCGCCGGAGATCGCCGGCGTCGATGTTTCGATCCACACCGGCGATCTTTCCGCGCCCGGCGCCATGTCCGCTCTCGTGGCTCCGCGCCCGGATGTGATCTTCCATCTGGCGGGCATCGTCTCGGGCGAGGCGGAGGCTAATTTCGACCTCGGCTACCGCGTCAATCTCGACGGCACGCGCGCCCTGTTCGACGCCGTGCGGCTGGCGGCGTTCGCGCCGCGCCTCGTCTTCACCTCGTCGATCGCCGTGTTCGGCGCGCCGTTTCCGGATGTCATCCCTGACGAATTCCATCCGACGCCGCTCACCTCCTACGGCACGCAGAAGCAGATGAGCGAAGCGCTGCTTGCCGACTATACGCGGCGCGGTTTCTTCGACGGCATCGGCATCCGGCTGCCGACGATCTGCGTCCGCCCCGGCAAGCCGAACAAGGCGGCGTCGAGCTTCTTCTCAGGCATCATCCGCGAGCCGCTCGCCGGCCAGGAGGCGATCCTGCCGGTGCCGCGATCGGTGCTGCATACTCATGCCAGCCCGCGTTCGGCGGTGAATTTCCTCATCCATGCAGCCGAGATCGACGGCGACGGGGTTGGTCCGCGCCGCAACCTCACAATGCCGGGCGTCGCCGTCACAGTCGGCGAGCAGATCGAGGCGCTGGAGCGCATCGCCGGCGCCGAGGTCGCGAAGCGGATCCGCGAGCAGCCCGACGAGACCGTCTGGTCGATTGTCAAAGGCTGGCCGACGCGGTTCGAGGCCAGGCGGGCGAGGGAACTCGGCTTCGCCGCCGAAAGCAGTTTCGACGAAATTATCCGCGCGCATATCGAGGACGAGCTGGGCGGAAAGGTGCATTGATATTCAGGTGAGGCCGGCCTGCAAATGGCAGCCTCCTGCGCTTCCGGTGCTCACGTACTTAAGTACGCTCCGCTCCGGTTCTCGGAAGCCACCATTTTCGGCTCGGCCTGACCTGAATCTCAACGCACCTTGGCGAGCCGGCCTTAAATCAGACGCCGCCAGACAGGCTGGCCGACAACAGCAGCAGGCCGACCAGGAAGATGAAGGCCGCGCCGCCGATCTCGACGATCGAATGGATGCGGTTGCCGAGGCGTCCGTCGCCGGCGAAATAGACGGCCCAGTTCTTCGCCAGCACCGCTATCGTCGCCAGCGCCGAGACGGTGATCGCGGTGCCGATCGACATCGCCAGCACCGACAGCAGTCCGCCGACCCACAGGCCGTTGAGCAGCGCGAAGCTCAGCACGATCAGCGCGCCGGAGCAGGGGCGGATGCCGACGGCGGCCACCGCCGACCAGGCCGTGCGCCAGTCAAAGCGGTCGCCCGAAAGCATCGCCGGGTCCGGCGCATGCGAATGACCGCAGGCGTCACAGACTTCGCCTGGGCCATGGTCGTGGTGGTCGTGGTCGGCGTGATCGTGCGAATGATCATGATCGTCATGCACGTGCAGTGCATGCGCATGAGCGGCGTGCGAATGCGCATGAGAATGGCTGGAATGGGAATGCGCATGAGCATGCGAGTGGTCCGCATGCCCGCCATGCGAATGGCCGGCATGAGCGGCTGACAGGCTGTAGGCAGGCGTCCTGCCGAACAGGCGCAGGATCGACGGCCCGAGCTTGCGCCACAAAAGCCAGGCGCCGAACAGCGTCACCAGCACGTAGCTCGAGATTTCGAGGAACCAGGCCGCGTCGGTCATCGAGATTGCGGTGCCGCGCAGCACGAAATAGGCAAGCATCATGACGACCACCGCCGTCAGCCCCTGCAGCATCGCCGAGACGAAGGAGAGCATGATGCCGCGCTTCAGCGCCACTTCGTTGGCGACCATATAGGACGAGATCACCGCCTTGCCGTGGCCGGGACCGGCGGCGTGGAAGATGCCATAGGCGAAGGACAAGCCGATCAGCAGCCAAAGCTTGCTGCCGTCCTGGCGCATCGCCTTCATGGCCGCCGCCAGCGAATGGTAGAACTCCTGCTGCCTGAGATTGATCCACATTAGGATATGGGCGAACGGGCCGGTGGTGGTCGGCGCCATGCCGTCGTTGGTGCCGATGCCGAGCGAGCTTTGCGCGTGCGCGACGACAGGCATATGGGCGATCACCAGGGTGGCGGCCAAGAGGCCGAGCGCTAAGCGGATATTCGTGGGATGCCCCACGAATATCCGCTTGGATTCCCTTGTTTGTTGCAGGTTCCGATCGCAAAACCGTGAGACACTTTTGCAGAACCTGCTTGCGCGCAGCGACGGTCTCATCACCAAATCATCCTTCCGGCGGGCAGTTCAACTCGAGCTTGGTGGCGAAAATCTTGCTCATGTTGGTGCCTGTCGGATCGTTGAAGAACGCCTCCGTCAGGGTCTTCTGGTTTTCCTTGATCGCCTCGTCAGGATCGGGCCGGATGACCTTTTTGGTGCAGGTCGATGGCAGGCCTTCGACGGCAAGGTTGGCGTCGTCGGTGAAGTCGATCGCCGTATAGAAGGTCGGATCGTAGACGCCGATGTCGACTTTGCCGGCGAGCTTGATCGGGGCCTTCGGCTGCGACTCGAACAGGATGATCAGCTGGTCGTTGTCGAAGTTCGCCATCAGATGCGGCGGCGGCACCATCGGCACGTCCTTGCCGTCCTGGGTGACGAGCTGGAAATAGTTGAACTCGGCCAGCGAGGAATGGACGGTGTCGGCCACTTCCTTGAGCTCTTTGTCGTCAAGTTTCAGATCGGAGTTCTTGTCGAACTCCATCATCACCGTACTCGAAAAAAGGTCATCGAAGCGCCAAAGGTGGCGCAGCGCCGTCACACTTTGGTGATCCTGGCTGAGGATGACGTCGAGGCGAGCCTCGGCGAAGACATGCGGGTGCACTTCGGCCTGCTCGACCGAGGCGAATGTGGCCGCGAGGACCGAAGCCAGCATGGTTGCTTGCCGTTTCAGATGCATTCCGGGCCGCGATTCCATCGACTTCGGGAGTGATACCCGAGAGTTAACATAAAGGGGGCGAAATTGGGACGCGGGTTATCACGCTGCGTCGCGCGTCTTGAACCACTGCACCAGGAAGTCGACGAGGACCCTCACCTTGGCCGGCAGATAGCGCCGGTGCGGATAGACGGCGAAGATGCCGGTGCCCGCCAGGAGACGATCGTCGAGCGCTGTGACCAGTTTGCCGGACGCGACGTCGGGGGCGGCGACGAAATCCGGCAGCATGGCGAAGCCCAGGCCGGAGAGCGCGGCCGCTCTTGCCACGATCGGGCTGTTGACCTCGATCGGGCCCGAAACGGCGACGCTGATGGAGTCATCGCCTTCGCCCTTGAAGCGCCAGTTGGCCAGCGAGCGGCCGTTGGTGTCGACGATGCAGGGCATGTTGGCCAGATCCTGCGGCCGTGTCGGCTTGCCGTGCCTGGCGATCAGCTCCGGCGACGCGCAAAGCCTGACTGAGAACGGCGCCAGCCGCCTGGCGATCAGCGAGGAGTTCTCCAGCCGCGAGATGCGCACGGCAAGGTCGAAACCTTCCTCGACAAGGTCGACGAAGCGGTCGTCGAGATGGATGTCGAGCACGATGTCGGGGTGCTGCCTGGCGAAGTCGACCAGCGATTGGCCGATCGGCGCATCGGCGAAGGTGCGGGCGGCCGACAGCTTGATCCTGCCGCGAACGTCGCCGGAAGACTGGCGCACAGCCTCGGCAAGGCTGTCGACCTCGCGCACGATCTCGGAGGCGCGCTGATAATAGGTGTGGCCGGCTTCGGTCAGCGAGAACTGGCGCGTGGTGCGGTTGAGCAGCAGCGCGCCGAGCTCGTCCTCCAGCTCGCGCACATATTTCGACAACAGCGCCTTGGAGCGGCCAATCTTGCGCGCCGCGGCCGAAAACCCTTCCGCCTCGACCACGTCGATGAAGGCGCGCATGCGCGTCAATGTATCCATGGTCAGACCTTTCCTGCCGCGTCGAGAATCCTGCGGCCGAGCCGTATCAGGGCAACGTCGCTGCCGGAAGGGCCGAGCAGCGAAAGGCCGAAGGGCGCGCCGTCGACAGAACCGACCGGCAAGGTGATCTGCGGAAAGCCCGAGAGACCGGAAAGGCAAAGGAGATGCAGCGCCCTTTCGCGATAGGCCTGGAACTGTTCGGGCGTGCTTGAAGCGAGCGGCGCCGCGCCGGGAACGGTGGGCAGGACCAGAAAGCCATTGTTGCCGAGCAGCGCCGCGAATTCGGCCCGGAACGCCAGGCGGCGCGCGGCTTCGGTGGCGGCAGTCTTGGCGTCGATGGTGCGGCCGAAGCCGAAACGCTCCTCGACACCCGGGCTGAGCCGGCCGCCGGCCGAAATCCAGGGACCGTGCTCGCGCCAGGCCTCGAAGGCCTGCAGGCGGCGGAAGCACCAGTAAAGCTCGTCTGGGAACGAGGCGAAGGCGTATTCGGTCTCTACCGGCTGGCCGATCACGCCCGCGGCCGCCGCCTTCATACGCGCATATTCGGCGGCTTCGGCCGGACCCGTGACGAAGGCGTCAAGCCAGCGGATCGACAGCGGCCGGTTGAGCGGGTGCTGGTGCGGGTCGCGGCCGAGCAAAAGCTTGCCGACCGTCTCATAAGTCTCGATGTCGTCGGCGAACCAGCCGAAAGTGTCGAAGCTCGATGCCAGCTTCATCGCGCCGTCGAGCGGGATGCGGCCATGGCTGGTGCGCAGTCCGATCAGGCCGCAGAAGCTCGCCGGCGCGCGGATCGAGCCGCCGGTGTCGGAGCCGGTGGCGATGTTCGCCAGCCCGCCGGCAACCGCGGCCGCCGAGCCGGAGGAGGAGCCGCCGGTGACGCGCTCGGGCGCGGCGGAATTGACCGGGTAGGGGAAATGCACGTTCTGGCCGAACAGCGAGAAGGCCAGCTCGTCGGTCTGGGTCTTGCCGACAAATCGCGCGCCGGCGTCGAGGATCGTCTGCACCGCTTGCGCGGTGCTCGAGGCAGCGTGCGCCTCCTCGAATTTTTGCGGGTTGCCGCAGCCTGTGCGGTAGCCGGCGACGTCATAGATGTCCTTGACGGCCAGGCGCAGGCCCGCCAGCGGGCCCAATTCCGCATTCGCCACGGGCATTTGGCGCAGATCGAGGAAGGCGTTGAGCGGTCCTTGAGTTCCTGGCATCGTTCGATATCCGGATACAGTGCGGCAAGCATTGTTCGATGCCAGAAATTTTACAACCTGCGCTTACGATTTTTATTGATTGTGAAACCCTTCGCTCCTATATCGCGCTTGCCCAAAGTCGCACGTGCCTGTGGGTGTCCGCCGATCCTCGAATGGTGAGGGCAATCGGTAAGGTAACTGGAGCCAACCCCTCCAGTCGGTCAGTGGCCAACCACAAGACCGAGGACACCTTGAAGCAACGACGGTGCGGGCCTTTCTGGTTCTCTTCCGGTTGTCCAAAGACCGGGGTTACTAAAGAGGCACACCTTCATTGCCGGCAGTGCGGACGGGTCTCCCATCCAAGCCAAGGCAGACAAAGCGAACCGAGGCCGGGCAAGGCCAAGGTTCATCGCCGCGAGACGGCATTTCATGGTTCCGGGGTCTCCACCGGCTGGTCCCATGGATTTGACGTCCCGCCTTTGTCCACCGCGTGTTCGCGAGGCCGACAGCCCGCGTCCCGCAGCCTTATTGCGCGCCGAAAGGCGTTATGGAGAGACCATGGCCACCCAGCGCATCCTTGATTTCCTCGCCACCCGACGTCCGAACGGCCCTTGCCTCGTCGTCGACCTCGATGTCGTGCGCGACAATTTCCGCGCCTTTGAGAAGGCGTTGCCCGATTCCAGGATCTACTATGCGGTGAAAGCAAACCCGGCGCCGGAAATCCTGCGCCTGCTTGCTGCGATGGGCTCGTCCTTCGACACCGCATCGGTTGCCGAGGTCGAGATGGCGATGGATGCCGGCGCGCCGGCGGACCGCATTTCCTTCGGCAACACCATCAAGAAGGAGCGTGACATCGCACGCGCCTACCAGCTCGGCATCCGCCTCTACGCGGTGGACTGCGTCGAAGAGGTCGAGAAGATCGCACGTGTCGCTCCCGGCTCGCGCGTGTTCTGCCGCGTGCTGACCGACGGCGAAGGCGCGGAATGGCCGCTGTCGCGCAAGTTCGGCTGCGTGCCGGCGATGGCCGTCGACGTGCTGCGCCATGCCAAGGGCCTCGGCCTCGATGCCTATGGCGTGTCGTTCCATGTCGGCTCGCAGCAGACCGACCTGTCGGCCTGGGATCGCGCGCTGGGCGACGCCAGGAAGGTGTTCGCGACGCTCGCCGAGGAAGGCATCGTCTTGAAGATGGTCAACATGGGCGGCGGTTTCCCGACCCGTTACCTGAAGGACGTGCCGGCGGCCCAGGCCTACGGCCAGGCGATCTTCTCGGCCCTGCGCAAGCATTTCGGCAACGCGCTGCCCGAGACGATCATCGAGCCGGGACGCGGCATGGTCGGCAATGCCGGCGTGATCAAGTCGGAAGTCGTGCTGATCTCGAAGAAGGCCGACAACGACAATGTGCGCTGGGTGTTCCTCGACATCGGCAAGTTCGGCGGTCTCGCCGAGACAATGGACGAGGCGATCCGCTATCCGCTGGTCACGCGTCATGACGGCTCGGAGACCGCGCCCTGCGTGCTCGCCGGCCCGACCTGCGATTCGGCCGACGTGATGTACGAGAAGACGCCTTATCCGCTGCCCTTGTCGCTGACCATCGGCGACGAGGTGCTGATCGAAGGCACCGGGGCCTACACGACCACCTACTCGGCGGTCGCCTTCAACGGCTTCGAACCTCTCCGATCCTACGTGATCTGAGCAGTTCGCAAGAAACCGCTCAGATCAAACCGGCGCGGGCGCCTGTCGCCCGCCCGGGCTCGCTTGTGGGACAGATCTCCGCTCGTGAAGGATCGCGGACATGGAATACCTGACCAAATCGGCCTTCGCGGCCACTGAAATTGCCCCCTCGTCCGGACCGTCGGCTGAGCTTTTCTCCGCGGGGGAGAACGGCTCGACGGCAGCGCTTCTTGGCGCATTTTCTTACGGCGAACCGGTTTCCACTTCGCCTGAAAATGCGTTTGCGCCCTCCCTGGCCCTGCGGGCACAGGCTGGCTCGCGCGGCGCGCCGGACGAGGGGGCCGCCCAGGCGCCTGCCTTCGTCATCCTTGGCGAAGGCGCGGGCGACGCCGCGGCGCGCGAAGCGCTGCTCGACCGCGCCATGGGGCCGAAGCGCAAGAAGAAGTCGTCCGAGAAGCTGCGGCGCGGCCGCCGGCCCTCGGAAGGCCTGGCCTTTGTCGCCCGCGATGCGTCGGGCGCGGTCGTCGGCACGGTGCGGCTGTGGGATGTGAGGCTGGGCGAGGGCGGTCCGGCTGCGCTGCTGCTCGGCCCGCTCGCGGTCGAGCCGGGCTTGAAGAGCGGCGGCATCGGCTCGGCGCTGATGCGGCATGCACTCGCCGAAGCCGCGCGGCTCGGCCACGGCGCGATCCTGCTCGTCGGCGATGCGCCCTATTACGGGCGGTTCGGCTTCTCAGCCGACCGCACGGGAGCGCTTGCCATGCCCGGCCCCTATGAGCGGCACCGGCTTCTGGCGCTGGAACTGCAGGACGGCGCGCTGGATGGCGCCAAAGGCACGATCAGGGCCGCCGGCCGCAAGATCAAGGGACAGGCGCTGGGCTTCGTCGCCTGAAGCCTTTGTTTTCACGCAATTCCGGACGGAAGGCTACGGCGAAGGCGCCGAGCCTAACCGCTACGCACTTTTCCTGGAGTTGCTTTAGGTTCGACAAAAACAGCAACGCCGCCCATCGGGCGGCGTTGCTGTTTTTGCGAAGGGTCAGCCGAGCAACTGGCTAAGCGCCATGGCGACGGTCATGTCGCCCTCGACCTTCAGCTTGCCGGACATGAAGGCCATGGTCGGATTGAGGTCGCCGGCAATCAGCGAATCCAGATCGTCGAGCGACAGCTTGACGGTGCAGTCGGCCGGCGCATCGGTGGTCGAGACGGTCGCACCGTCGATGACGATGACGCCGTCGCTGCCGGTGTCGAACTTGACCGAATGCTCGAAGCCGGCGCTTGCCACGCGCCACTTGATCTTGTCGGCAATCTCCTGAACGCCCATGGCGGTTCTCCTCGTTGGTTGCGTTGACGCGCACCGGCGCTTGGCCGCTGGGCGAGGTAGACGCGCCGCGCTCCAGCGCGACCATAGGCGCATATAGCTTCGAGTTGACGTTTACGTCAACGCGGTCACCATGCGTCATATCGCTTAAGGGAACTGGGCCATGTCTGTCGCCGCCGGACGCGGCCAGGCAGTCAATGCTCCGGCGCCGCCTGGAAAGGCTTGGTCATCGCCGCCGCGGTGTCGCCGGCATTCTTGCGGCGCCGAAGCGCGTTGTCGCGGATATCGTCCTTGGACAGGAAGTTGACCTGGTCGATCAGCACCTCGTGCACCAGCTCGACGCCGACGCGGGTGTTGATGGTGTCGCGGATCGACTTGCGGAAAGCGTCGAGATCGATCGATTCCTTCTTGGTGAAATCGATCTGCGGGTTGGAATAGAGATAGGAATAGACCTGGTCGGTCATCAGCGCCTGCGCCGGGATCGACAGCTTCTTTATCTGGTCCGGCTCCACCGTGTAGACGAGCTTGGTGAGGAAATAGCCCTCGATCGTCCCGTCGCGCAGCAGCGGCACCGAGATCATGTCGGTCTT
The DNA here is from genome assembly GCF_006443065.1 of Mesorhizobium sp. B1-1-5. Classification (NCBI taxonomy): domain Bacteria; kingdom Pseudomonadati; phylum Pseudomonadota; class Alphaproteobacteria; order Hyphomicrobiales; family Phyllobacteriaceae; genus Mesorhizobium; species Mesorhizobium sp. B1-1-5. Next base: position 28,361 of record NZ_VFWS01000022.1, read on the forward strand.
GACATAGTCGAGGCCGCCCAGCATCGGCTTCGGCGGCTCGGCCGCGCCGCGCTGGCCCGCCGCCTGGAAGGAATAGAAGACCGCGCCGAGCGTCACGGCGCAGATCCACAGCGCGGCGGCGATGAATTTTATCACCGGGTCTGTCCTTGCGCCTCGACCATCTCAATCAGGCTCGCGCCATTCCGAACTCACCGGCCGAATAGGTGCCGTCGGTATCGGCGCGCTGGATGGCATTCCTCAAAAGCGTGGCGACTTCGTTGACCGCGTTGAGATGGGCAAGGATCGCCGCCTCGTTCCTGGCCAGCTTCTGGCGCAGCCGCAGCAGGCCTTCGCGATGCTGCTCGAGGAATTCGATCTCGTTGGCGCCCTTCATGGCGCGGTTCAGCTCGTAGAGATACCGGCTCTTGCGCGCGTTCGAGGCCTTGAGATCATAGGCCGTTCCGCTGCGGATGCCGGCGGTTTCCTCGTCCACGACTTCCTCGATGCGGCCGATGATGGCGGCGAGGTTGCCGGGTCGCGCGGCGGCGGGCGCCTCCATTGCGCTGGTGCGTGCGGGAAGGTTGGAAAGCTCCGTTTGGTCGGCCATGTAGGTCCCTAGATCTTGATATCTGTTTTTATGATCGTCTCGTCGCCGGTCATCGACCGTGCCGCTTTGCGCTCAAGCTCCTCGATCATCGAGGTCGAAAGCCGGGTCTGCTGGTCGATCTCGGTTTTCTGCGCTCCGCCGGCGACGGGGCCGACCGGCACCTTGTGCTTGCCGTCAAGATAATGGTCGGCAAGCATGGATCTGGCGATGCCGATGCCGCCATGCGCGGCCATGACATCGGCCACCTTTTCGGCGAGCTGCGACTTCCACATGTCGCCGGCCAGTCCCTTGCCGTAAACGCCCTCGGTGTCCTTGGGCATCATGTTCTGGATGAAGGTCGTCAGCACCATCGCCTCGAAGCGTTGGAACTTCTTCGCCGGATTAGCTGCTTCCGCCTTGTCCGCCGTCGCACGCGAGAGAATGGAGCCGGCATCGACCGTCGCGGGGGGATCGAGCGCGAACGGTGCCGAGGCGCCATTCGCCCTTCTCGCGAGCGCTGCCCGCGCGGCCTCGACATCGGCCGGCTCCGCTGCGCGGGCGACGTCCATGACGATGTCGCTGGGTGGAGAAATGGCCAAGAAAGTCCGCCCTTTGCCGGTTTTGTTAGTTGCACAATGACTGAAGAAGCTTGTGGCAGGCTTGCGATCATCAGCCGTCGGAGGCCCGCTTCTGCATGATCAGATCGAGGCGCTCGCGGTCGGATCGCTCGCGCTCGTCGCGACGGCGCACCTCCTTGTAGGCACGCTCGACCATGTTGGTGCGCGCCGTCGCGGTGGCGATCAGCGCCGCTTCCTGGCGGGCACTATCGAGGTTCTGTTGCTGTCGGCCGAGCGCGTCGGTGATGCGCCGGTGGTAAAGCGCGGGAAAGAGGCCGGCCAGCGACCTGTCGGTGTCGAAATGCTCGATCAGCTCCTTCGCCTCCGCTTCCGCCCTGACGGCGGCGGCGAGAAAGCCGGCGTGGCGGGTCTCGTGCAGCGCCTTCAACTGTTCCTGCACCTTGACCAGTTTCTTCAGGCGGTCCTTTCGCGCGGTCATAGAGCCTATCTCGCCAGCGTGAGATCGACGAAGCCGTCAACGAACAGCGACAGCAAGGTGCCGACGGCGAAATAGAAGATGATCATTCCGCCGGCGATGACGAAGGGCAGCGAGATGAAATAGACCGGGATCTGCGGTGTCAGCTTGTTGACGAAGCCGATCGTCAGATTGACCAGGATGGCATAGGCGACAAACGGGCTGCCGAGGCGGATGACCAGGAAGAAGGCATCCGACACCGTGTCGGTGACGTCGACCAGTGCCGCCTGCGGATTGAAGAAGACGTTGACCGGAGCGACCGTGTAGGAGGCGACGAGCGCCTTGACGATCTCGTGGTCGAAGTCGAAGACGAAGAGCAGAAGCAGCGCCGAGAACGAGATGATGGCGGCAAGCGCCGCCTGCGGTTCCGGCTCCTCGATCGCCGGTCCGCCCGAGCCGCCATAGCCGATCAGCATGGCGATGGCCGAACCCATAAAGCGCAGCGCCTCCATGTAGAGCCTGGTCATGGCGCCGATCAGGCCGCCGACCAGGAGCTCGGAGACGATCATCGGCGCCAGGACCTGCGGGCGGGGATCGACGAACGGGTAGATGCGGTCCCACAGGAAAGCGAGCAAGCCGCCGGTGGCGGCGAGCGAAACGAACAGCCGGATCTGCAGCGGCACGCGGGCGCTGGACAGGCCGGGCATCAGCATGAAGCAGGCGCCGATACGGCAGAAGGCGAGGAAGGCGGCGATGACGACGCCTTGCGAGAGCGCGTTCACGAGATTGTTCCGAGCACCTTGATCTCGACGCCCTTGGCGATCTCGACATGGCTGAGAACGGGAAGCGTCGTGAACAGCCGCTCGATGATCATGCGCACATAGGGACGGGCGTCGGGCGCGGTGACGAGGACAAAACGCTCGCCGGCCTCGAGATGCTTGCGGATCGCCTTGGTGGCGTCCTGGCCGAATTCCTCGAGCTGGCGCGGATCGATGTCGAACTCGCGCACCTCGCCCTTGGCATCGCGCTTGAGGCTCTGGTGGAAGGCGAGGTCCCAGCGGTTGCCGAGGCGCAGCACCTTGAGCGTGCCGCCTTCGGAGAGGTCGCCGCAGATCTGCTGCGCCATGCGGATGCGCACGTGCTCGACGATCTGCTCGGTGCGGCGCACATGCGGCGCGATCTCGGCGATCGCCTCGATGATCAAATGCAGGTTGCGGATCGAGACGCGCTCGGCGAGCAGCAGCTTCAGCACCGCCTGCAGCCCTGGATAGGAGATGTGCGAGGTGCATATCTCGTCGGCGAGCTTGCGGTATTCCGGGTCGAGCCGCTCCAAGAGCGCCTTCATGTCCTTGTAGGACAGAAGCTGCGGCAGGTTGTTGCGGATAACCTCGGAGAGATGCGTGAGCAGCACCGACATATTGTCGGCGAAGGTGAAGTTCTCGCGTCTCAGATCCTCGGCGAAGGTTTCGAGCACCGAATAGGCGCGCATGCCGAAGGCCGGCTCGCGGATTTCCTCGCCGGGGATTTCCGGCACGCCGCGCGTGCCGAGCAGCACCATGATCTCGCCGACGCGCATCTGGTATTCGGCGACCACCGTGCCGTGCACCTTGATCTGATAGCTCTTCGGCGGGATGGCGAAGTCGTCGGCGACGCGCACCTCCGGCACCACGAAGCCATATTGCTGGGCGAATTTCTTGCGCATCTTCGACATGCGGAACACCAGTTCCTGGTGCGCCACCATCAGCCTGGTCGAAAGCTGCTTGCCGATCAGAAGCTCGATCTCGGCGGTGACCAGCGAGGCCTTGACCGAGTTCTTCTCCTCCTCGACCTTGTTCGCCTTTTCCTGCGTCTTCAGGGCTTCGGCGGCGGCGCGCTCGCGGCTCAGGCGCAGCGGGATGATGTAGCCGAGGCCGGCCATGCCGCCGGCAAGCGCGAAGAAGGGGAACAGGGGCAGGCCGGGCATCAGGCCGAGGATGACCAGCAGCGAGGCCGCGACGTAGAGCGCGCGCGGATGCGCGCCGAGCTGGCCGAACACTGCCTGGTTGGTAGAGCCGCGCGTGCCGCCCTTGGAGACGAGCATGCCCGCGGCGAGCGAGACGATGAGCGCCGGGATCTGGGTGACGAGGCCGTCGCCGACCGACAGCTTGATGAAGACGTCGGCCGCCTGGCCAAGGCCCATGCCGTGGCGTAGATAGCCGATGGCGATGCCGCCAACGATATTGATGGCGGTGATGATCAGGCCGGCGATGGCGTCGCCGCGCACGAATTTCGAGGCGCCGTCCATCGAGCCGAAGAAGGAGCTCTCCTCCTCCAGCTCGCGGCGGCGCAGCTGCGCGGTCTTCTCATCGATCATGCCGGCGGAAAGGTCGGCGTCGATCGACATCTGCTTGCCGGGAATGGCGTCGAGCGTGAAACGTGCGCCGACCTCGGCGATACGGGTCGCGCCCTTGGTGATGACGATGAAGTTCACCACGATCAGGATCATGAAGACGATGAGGCCGATGACGAAGTCGCTCGACATCACCAGCTTCGAGAAGCCCGAGATGACATAGCCGGCGGCATGCGTGCCTTCATTGCCGTGCGACAGGATCATGCGCGTGGTCGCGATGTTGAGCGATAGCCTGAGCATGGTGGCGATGAGCAGCACGGTCGGGAAGGACGAGAAGTCGAGCGGCCGCTGGATCCACAGCGCCACCATCAGGATCAGCACCGAAAGCGCGATCGAGAAGGCGAGGCCGATATCGATGAGGAAGGCCGGGATCGGCAGGAACAGCACCGCCAGGATGAAGACGATGCCGAGCGCGAAGAAGATGTCGCGGCCGTTCTTGACCGCCAGGCCGGACGGTAGTGTTTCGCTGATCGCCATGTCGTCCTCAAATCCAGGGCCGCCACGCACAGGGCAGGCCATTGACCGTAACCCTCCAAGCTTGCGCGAAAGTGGGAGAGCGGCTACGGCGCTTTTAGCCAGTTATCGGAGGGGAAATCGCATGCTCCTGATCATCGGCACGGTCCGCTTGCCGTCCGACAGGCTCGACCAGGCAAAGCCGGCGATGCAACGCATGATCCTGGCGAGCCGCGCCGAGCCGGGCTGCCTCGACTATTCCTACTCGCAGGATGTGCTGGATGCCGGGCTCATCCATGTCTCGGAGGCCTGGATCGACCGCGCCGCGCTCGAGGCGCATTTCAAATCGGCGCATATCGCCGAATGGCGCGCGAGCTGGGCCGAGCTTGGCATCGGCGACCGCAAGCTCACGCTTTTCCAGACGGACGGCGGCGCGCCGACCTGATCGTCCGAGGTATCTACAGCTGTGCCGCCTCAGCGGTCGCGACGGCGACCAGCCAGCGCCGGACGGCGCGTTCCTCCTCGGCGGAGAGGCCGGCGGTCAGCTCGCCCTCCAATTTATAAACCCGCTCGCGGCATTTCTTCAGCAAGGCGCGGCCGCTGTCCGAGAGGTCGAGATGCTGGATGCGGCCGTGGACGGCATGCGGCCGGCGGACAAGCGAGCCGGCCTTTTCCAGATTGCCGACGATCACGCTCACCGTCTGCGGCGTCAGCACCGCGAGCCGGGCCAGATCGGCATTGGACAGGTCGGGATAGGCCGAGATCATGGTGAGGGCCGCGAACTGCGCCTGCGTCACGCCGAATTCATCAAGAGCCCTTTCCACCTTCAGACGATAGGCGCCGGCCGCCTGGCGCAGCAGATAGCCCAGATAGCCTTGCTCGCCGCGCTTGCCTTCACCGGCGGACGGAATGGATGGGTTCCCCTTGCGCATGATGTCAGTGCTCTTATATGTTGTTCGTACTCTGATATTATAGCAGCAAGGAGCGAGAGACGATGGGCCATCGCATTTTTCTTGCGGGCGCCTCGGGCGCTATCGGTCGCCGGCTGGTGCCGCAATTGGTGGCGGCAGGTCATCAGGTGACGGCGACGACGCGTCAGGAGGCAAAAGCCGAAAACCTTCGGGCGCTTGGCGCCGATCCGGTGGTGGTCGATGTGTTTGATGCAAACGCTCTGCGCGCCGCGGTCGTGGCGGCGAAGCCTGAGATCGTCATCCACCAGCTCACAGACCTGCCGGCCGGGCTCGATCCCTCCAAGATGGCTGAAGCAACTGTACGCAACGCTCGCATTCGCGACGAGGGAACCCGCAATCTCGTCGAGGCGGCGAAGGCGGCCGGTGCCAACCGGCTGATCGCGCAAAGCATCGCCTGGGTCTATGCACCGGGCGCAGAGCCGCATGCCGAGACAGATCCGCTGGACAGCGATGCGGTAGGCGGCCGCGCCGTGAGCGTCGGCGGCGTCATTGCGCTGGAGAAGCATGTGCTCGGCGCCTCGCCGATCACCGGCATCGTGCTGCGCTACGGCCATCTCTATGGACCGGGTACCGGTGCGGACAGCGCCGCGGAGCCGGCCGTCCATGTCGACGCCGCCGCTTACGCCGCGCTGCTTGCCGTCGAGCGGGGAGCGCAGGGCGCCTTCAATGTCGCGGAGCCGAACCGCCATATCGCGACCGACAAGGCCGTCGGCGAGCTCGGCTGGCGCGCTGGCTTTCGCCTGGCCGAATGAAGGAGTTGCCGTCGTGACCTTAGCTTCCCGAGACTGCTCGGCACCGCGCGCTGAACATTCCGGTACCTGACTAAGTCTATCTCCTTGGTCGCGGCGACAAGTCTTTCGTAACGCTAATTGGCGCAACGCCAAAATGGCGCCACATGCGGTCGGCATTGCGATTGCCACGCAAAGCCGCCGCGCGTATCAGGCACGGCAGTTGTTTATCTTATCGCACACCGGCGAGCCGCTTCGTTGCCTGCCAGAAACGACCCACAAGTTTACGCCCGCCGGCTTCGCGCGGTGCTGATCAGCTCGATCCCCGTGCTCGAGGCGCGCGGCATCGTGATCGTGCTGATGGCCGGCATGGTCGGCATCATCGCCGGCGCGCTGGTCACCGGCATGAGCGCCTTGGTGCAAGGCATGCATTACCTGCTGTTCGACGTGCAGCCGGGCGGCAGGCTTTCGGCGATGTTCTCGCTCGCCGATCCGGTGCAGGCGATGTTTCCGGCGATCGGCGGCCTGCTGCTCGGCCTTTCCGTCATCTGGCTCAGAAAGCGCAAGTTCCGCACACCTGTCGACCCGATCGAAGCCAACGCCCTCTATGGCGGGCGCATGTCGCTCACCGACACTTTCATCATCGTAGCGCAGACGATGATCTCAAGCGGCTTCGGCGCCTCGGTCGGGTTGGAAGCCGGCTATACGCAGATCGGCTCCGGCGTAGCTTCCCGACTTGCCCGCGCTTTCCGGCTGCGCCGCAACGATGTCCGCATGCTGGTCGGCTGCGGCGCGGCCGGCGCGATCGCCGCCGCCTTCGACGCGCCGCTGACCGGCGCCTTCTACGGTTTCGAGCTGGTCATCGGCATCTACTCCGTCGCCAATGTGGCGCCGGTGATGGCGGCGGCGATAGCCGCTTCGCTGACGGCGGAAATGTTCGGCGGCGTGCCGTTCCCGCTGGAACTCTCAGGTCTGCCGAATCTGACCGCCGGCGAGTATGTGCCGTTCCTGCTGCTGGGGTTGCTCGGCGGGGCTGCCTCGATCGCGATCATGCATCTGGTGAGCATCGTCGAGCGGCTCTTTGTGCGATTGTCGATCGACGTGTCGGTCAGGCCGTTCATCGGCGGCATCTTAGTCGGCTTGCTCGGGCTGGTCACGCCGCAGGTACTCTCCAGCGGCCATGGCGCGCTGCACCGCGAATTCGCCATGAATTATGCCCTTCCCGTGGTGGCGAGCGTCTTCGTGATGAAGCTGGCGGCCTCCGCCATCTCGCTCGGCTCGGGCTTCCGCGGCGGCCTGTTCTTCGCTTCGCTGTTCCTGGGGGCCTTGCTCGGCAAGGTCTTTGCCGGCGTCATGGCGCTGACCGCGCCGTCGGCTGGCATCGACCCGGCGGTCGCCGCCGTCGTCGGCATGACCTCGCTTGCGGTGGGCGTCGTCGGCGGTCCGCTGACCATGACATTCCTGGCGCTGGAATCCACCCGCGACCTGACGCTCACCGGCGTGGTGCTGGCGGCCTCGATCATGTCGGCGATCCTGGTGCGCGAGACCTTCGGCTACTCCTTCTCGACCTGGCGTTTCCACCTGCGCGGCGAGACGATCCGCAGCGCGCATGACGTCGGCTGGATGCGCAGCCTCACCGTTGGCTCGATGATGCGCAAGGACGTCCGCACCATCCCTGCCTCGACCACGCTCTCCGAATTCCGCAAGGAGGTGCCGCTCGGCTCCGGACAGCGCGTCATCGCCGTCGAGCAGGCCGACCAATATGTCGGCATGCTGCTGGTGCCGGAACTGCACAGCGATCGCTCCGATGGCGAAACGCCGGTGAGCACGCTCGCCCAGTTCAAGGACGCGGTGCTGGTGCCGTCGATGAATGTCCAGACCGCCGCCGAGACCTTCCAGCGCACCGGGGCCGAAGAACTGGCGGTGGTCGAGGATTTCGACGAGCGCATCGTGCTCGGCCTGCTCACCGAAAGCCATCTGATGCGCCGCTATGCCGAAGAGCTCGACAAGGCGCGGCGGGATCTTTCCGGCGAGGGCTAGTCGGCTGATCCTTGATCCTTCGGCGCATGTCGTTTGCCTGAAGCACGCTTCGGACGACGTGCCGTCAGTGATCGATCGGCCCCTTCGGCGAGACAAGCGTCGTGCCCGCTGTGGTCGGACGCTCGATCATGCGGCGCACGCGCGGCGGGTTGTCGCCGCTGTGCAGCGCGCGGATGCGTTCGCCGACCACGGCGTCGGCGTGGGTGGCGCGTCGGTTGTGGCGGATATACTCGACCCAGGTCGGCGTGTGGTAGTGCTCGATCCACACCGCCGGATTTTCGAGGTCGCGGGCCAAAGTCCAGTTGCGGGCGCCGTCACGGCGGCGGATGCGGCCGCGCTCGGCCATGGTCGCCAGGAATTCCGGTACGTCCTCCTCGCGGATGATGTACTCGATCATGATGGCGATCGGGCCGCTGCGCGGCTTGAGATCGAGCGCCAGCATCGGCTCCTTGAAGCGGTTGAGCGGATCGAGGTTGAGCACCGTCTGCCGCGGCAGCGGCAGGACGAAGCCGATGGCGCCGCCGGCGAGCATCGCGACCGCCGCAGCGGTCAGCGCGGTCTCCGCGCCATGCGCGTCGGCGACGACGCCCCAGATCCAGCTGCCCAGCGCGATGCCGCCGAAGGTCGCCGTCTGGTAGATCGACAGCACGCGGCCGACCACCCAGCGCGGCGTCGACATCTGCACCGTGACGTTGAAATGCGAGAGCGCGATCACCCAGCAGGCGCCGCCGATGAGCAGGCCCGCCGATGTCTGCCAGGCATTGTGGCTGACGGCGGCGTTGAAGGCGCATAGCGCGAAGCCGCTAAAGGCCATGCGCACCATCGTCTCGCTGGACAGCAGCTGCCTGAGCCGCACGCTGATCAGCGCGCCGCCGACCGCGCCGATGCCGAAGGCGCCGAGCATGATGCCGTAGGTCAGCGCGTCGCCCTTGACGACGTCGCGCGCCACCAGGGGAAGGAGCGCCAGCACCGCGCCGGCGCTGAAGCCGAAGGCCGAGCCGCGGACCAGCACCTTGGCGATGTTGGGCGACATGGCGACATAGCGCAGACCGGCGCCCATTGCCGCGCCAAGCGACTCGCGCGGCAGGGTTTGCTCGGGCAGTGCCGGCTTCCAGCGGGCGAGCACGATGATCAGACCGACATAGCTGACGGCGTTGGCGGCGAAGGCGGCCGCCGCACCCGCGGCAGCGACGATGACGCCGCCTATGGCCGGGCCGACGCTGCGGGTGATGTTGAAGCCCAGCGAATTGAGCGCGACCGCCGCCGGCACCTTGGCGCGCGGCACCATGTCGCCGACCGATGCCTGCCATGACGGGCTGTTCAACGCCGTGCCGCTGTCGATCAGGAAGGTGAAGGCAAGCAGCGTCCACGGCGTCATCCAGCCTTGCCAGGTGAACAAGGTCAGCAGCGCCGAGACGACCAGCATGAAGGTCTGCGCCACCAGCATCACCTTGCGGCGGTTGAAGCTGTCCGCGATGGCGCCGGCAACGAGCGCGAACAGCATGATCGGCAAGGTGGTCGAGGCCTGGACCAGCGCCACCTGGTAGGGCGAGGTGGCGATCGTGGTCATCATCCAGGCGGCGCCGACGCCCTGGATCAGGCCGCCGAAATTCGACACCAGGCTGGCCGACCAGACGGCGCGAAAGATGCCGTGCCGGAACGGCGCCAGCGCGGAGACGCGTTCGCTTTCCGGCTCGTCGTCGATCATGGTTGCGCCTTCGTCCGCTATAGAGGCTCGCCGCGCCCGCGGAGGCGGGCGACTCGCCAAAGAGTGCGACCCAACAACAGGATGGCAAAGGCGAAAATGCGTCGGCGAAGCTTTAAGCCAAGCATCTCGGCCGTCTGGACCAACTTTGGGTTATTTCGCGCCTCTCTCCTCGGCATGCAGGGCCTCGGTCAACGCGCCTGTTGTCTCGCCATTCATGTAAAGCCTGAGCAGCATTTCCATGCCGACGAGACGCAGGCGCGACGTTTCCTGACCCCTTGCCATGTCGATCAGGCCACCCGACCCCCGCTGCCTAGCGTCAGAAGCCGTGCTCGATGCGCTCGAAGATGACGTTGGTGAAGGCCGAGATCTGGCCGCCGATGAAGGGGCCGGTCAGCGCCACCACGAGCATGATGGCGACGATCTTCGGCACGAAGGTCAGCGTGATTTCCTGAATCTGGGTCAGCGCCTGGATGAGCGCGATGCCGATGCCGACGACCATCGCCACCAGCACCACGGGAGCGGAAGCGGTAAGAACCGTCCACACGGCGTACTGGACGATATCGAGGGCATCGGCCTCGTTCATGGCTGACCCTTATGCGAACCGGCTAAAGCTGGTCGCGTGAAGAAGGTTTCACGCGACCTGTTTTAGGTTTTGACTTAAGCATGTCTTTGCCCCGAAACCGGACCCACTTTCGGGAGACCTGCTTATGCGGCCGGCTTGATCGACATGCCCGCGCCGACGGGAACCTGGGTGCCATCCTGCAGCACGGCGATCAGGCCGCTGCTGGAGAGCGTCACCGAAGCCACCGTTCCGGTTGTCTTGCCGTCGGCCGAGGTGATCGAGCGGCCGATCAGCGCGTCGGCCTGCGACAATGCCGAGGACTGCATGATCTGGTCGAGCTTGGTGTTGGTCTGCACCGACTGCTCGACCTGGGAGAAGGTGGCGAGCTGCGCGACATACTGCGTGGAATCCATCGGCTTGGTCGGATCCTGGTTCTTCATCTCGGCGATCAAGAGTTTCAGGAACGACTGGTAGTCGACCGCCGTCTTCGAAGTCTGCTGGCTGGCCTGGTTGGCGCCAACCGGGATCGTTGTCGTCATGTCCACGGCCATCTTATGCTCCTACAGCCAGTGCGCGCGGCGTTTGGGGAATGTCGTCATTGTCTTCGAGCACCCTGCGCTCGAGCGGATAGAGCGCGCGGATCGCTTTCAGCGCCTCGTAGATTTCATCCTCGCCGACCATCCGGTCGATCTGCTTCAGGCCCTTGCAGATGTCCTGGTTGTCGAAGCTTGCGATCAGCATCGGCAGCGAGCGGCGGAACATCTCGCGCGCCTCGGGGGCGCCGAGCGGGTTGATCAGCATGATCTGCACGATGAAATAAAGCTGCCTGAGCGGCGTCGAGGCCTGATCGGCCTGGATGACGTGGCTTTCGAGCAGGAACTGCACGTCGTTCATCAGCTCGATGGTGACCTTGCGGTCGACGCGGATGACCGCGCCGTTGATATAGATCTTCTCGTTGGGCTTTAGCGAGATCTTCAGCGTGTTGGTCATTGGATGCCGTCTCGGATGATCTGGGAGACCTCGATCAGTCCTTCGAAATTGTTGGTGCGGCCCTGGCGGATGTCTTCCGTCTCGCGCAGCAGCCATAGGCCGATCGAGATCAGGTTGGCGCGCAACTCCTTGGGCAGGGCGTTGTCGCTGGAGCCGAGATCCTCGACGAAAGTGGTCCAGATGCGGTTGGTGAAATGCAGCGCCTCGACGGCTTCCATCGACTCGGTGCCAACGGCTGCCGCCGCGGCCAGCATGTCGATCGAACGGGTGAGCAGTTGCCGCTCCCGGTCCTTGGCGTCGGCGACGGAGTCGGTCTGGATGTCGGCGTAGGAGAATTGATACATCGTCGGCGCTCTGGCGTTCCGGTTTACGTGTTCAAGTCAGATAGTTCAGCAGGCTGAGCTGCTGCAGACGCGCGGTCAAGGCGAAGGAGGTCTCGATATGCTGTGTCAGGTCGGCGACCCGGGTAGCGGCTTCCGCGGGATCGACGCCTTCGAGATCGACGATATGCTTCTCGAACAGGTCGACCTGGGTTTTCATGCGGTCGCTGGCGTCGGATACGCGCTGCTGGGCAAGGCCCGTTTCGGCCCGCACCTGGGTAACGCCGCCGATGGCTTCGCCGACCAGCGCCTGCGCGCGGCTGACGACCGCGTTCTGGGCGGCCTCGCTGATACTGCCGGTAAGCAGGCTGCTGACCATGGCGGACGCCATGGCGAGCTTGCGGATACCCTGTTCGTTGGCGCTGACCGAGGTCTGGGTGGTTTCGTTGAGCGAGATGCGGCTGGTGATCCGCTCATCGGTGGCGCTCGACCAGTTGGCCTGCCAGCCGGCGCCCAGGAATTGCGGCTCGACCTTGGTGGTGATGAAGTCGTCCATCTGCGCGCCGGTGATGTTGGCCGCCGCCGGGTCGGTCTGGGCAAAGCCGAAATAGCTTGAAAAGGCGGCATCGAAGGCGGCTTTGGCCGGCGAGCCCGTGGCGTTGAAGTCGTCGATCGGCTTGACGTCGGTGTTGGTGCCGGCAAACAGATATTCGCCGTTGACGCTGGTGTTGAGGATACCCGTCATCTGTTGCAGCGCCGAGGCGCCGGCGGTTCGCAGGATGCTGGTCGAGGAGTCGCCCGACACGCCGCTGGTCAGCGCCGACAGGAAGCTCTGCGCGGCACCGGCGATCTGGCCGAGCGAATCCTGGGTCGATGTCAGGCGCGCGGTGACGAGCGCGTTGGAATCGACGATGCCGTTCAGCCGGTCGAGGTCGCGCTGGAAGGTGACGGCCTGGGTCGTGCGCCCGCCCAGCGCCAGACCGACATCCGCGACCTTGCCGGTCGTGGATTCCGTCGTCGCCTTCACAAGGTCGGCCTGCATTTTCGCTTGCTGGTAACGCAGGGCGTTGGAGATGGCGGCTGAGGAAACGGCTGTCGCTTTCATGAATTATCCTACCGCGTTCATCAGGGCGTCCAGCATGTCGCTCACGGTCTTCATCATATGCGCCGAGGCTTGATAGGTGTGCTCGAGATCGAGAAGCAGGGACATCTCCTGGTCGACATTGACCCCGGTATCGTTGGACAGCGCCTCGGCCGTTCGCGCTGCCAGCGCCTGCTTGCTGTCGGCATTGGTCGAGGCCTGCTGGCGCACGCCTTCGAACCAGCCGATGGCATTGGCCGCGTAGTCGGAGACGCCGGAGCTGACGGCGATGCCGGCCGAGGCATCGAAGGCCATCGGCTGATCGAGCTTGTTGCCGTAGCTGATCAGAAGGTCCGAATAGGATGCGCCGCCGGTGTTGACGACATAGGCCACGCCGTTGGCGCCGCCGTCGCGCAACAGCGCGGGATTGCCGCCGGCGCTCGGATCGAAGGCGGCGTTGACGCCGATCGATCCGGCGAGGCCGTCGACCAGGGTGCCGGCGGCCGGGATTGCCGGCGCGCCGGACCATGTGAACAGGCCGGCCGCATCGGGCTGCGGTGGCGCGGTTTCGGCAAATGCGGTGACAAGGCCGCGCGCGATCTCGTCGAGCTGGCTCTGCATGGTCGAGGCGACGCCGTCGCGCAGCTTCAGCAGGCCCGCAAGCTTGCCGTCGGCGGTGGCGTTGTCGCCGGTGCCGGCCGAGACTGGCACGTTGTCGATGTAGATTGTGTTGCCGGGCGTGCCGGCCGAATAGCCGGCCGACGGCGCGAAGGTCACCGAGCGCGGCACGGTCTCGAACAGCGTCGTGCCGTCCTTGGTGGTGATGACCATGTCGTTGTCGCCGCGCGTGAAGGTCGATACCGGGACATATTCCGATATCTTTTTCAGGAGGGCGTCGCGCTGATCGAGTGCGTCGGACACGTCGGTGCCAGATCGCGTGCCGGAGATGACGGCCTTGTTGGCATCCTGGAACTGGCCGAGCAGGGAGTTGAGGTCGTCGACGGCGGTGGCGATCTGGCTGTCGGCCTGGGTACGGAAGTCCTGGATCGCCTTGGTGCCGCTGTTGAGGGAATTCACCACCTGCTTGGCGGCATCGACGACGCTGGTGCCGAGGGTCTGGTTCGATGGCGTCGTGGCGTAGAGCTGCAGCTGCTGCTGCAGCTTGGCGATGGCCGTCGAGGGGGACGACGCGTTGTCGACCCCGTTGACCGACAGTTCGAGCTGATCCATGCCGTTGTAGAGCGCGCTCTGGCCGCTCCATGCCGACAGCGCCGAAAGGTTCTGGCGGAACAGGAGCTCGTTCGCGGCGCGTTGGATTTCCACCGCCCGGGCGCCCGGCGCCGTGCTGGTCACCACGGCGATGCGGCGGGTATAGTCAGGGTTCGACGCGTCGGCCACATTGCGCGATACGACACTGGTCTGCTTGGACGTGGCCAGGAGCGCCGATTGGGCAATGCTTAGTGCGGAGGAAAGCGACATGCTGATCTTTCACGGGCGGCGCCCGTCGTTTATCTCTTCAGGTTGACGAGGACGTCCATCAGGTCCGAGCCGGTCTGGAAGACCTTGGAATTGGCGGTGTAGCTGCGCTGCGCCGCAATCATGTTGGTCAGTTCCTCGGCGATATCGACGTTGGAGTTTTCAAGTGCCCCGGAGACGATGGAGCCGAGCTTGCCCTCATTGGCAAAGCCGATGTGGACGGCGCCGGAGTCGGTGCTCTGCACATAGACGTTGCCGGGCATCGCGGTGAGGTTGTCGGGGCTCTGAACGTCGGCAAGCGGTATCTTGTAAAGCGCCTTGGTCGAGCCGTCCGCGAACTGAGCGTAGATGACGCCGTCCTGGCCGATCTGGACCTTCTGGATGGAGCTCGGGGCATTGCCGTTGACCTTGGCGTCGGCGACGGTGAAGCCGGTGCCGAGCTGGGTCAGCTTGGAGAGATCGAGGTTGAGGGTCTGGCCGCCCGGAACGGTGAAGGAGACGCCCGTGGTCGCGCCGGTGAGCTTGCCTGTCGTGGTGTCGAAGGTGAGGTTGGCCGACCCCAGCGCGCCGCCGGCATAGGGGAAGGAGGTGCCGGGGGTCGCCTTCGACTGATCGAAGACCGAGACTTCCCATGTTCCGGTGCCGGTGTTGGTGAAATAGACGTCGAGCAGCTTCTTGTTGCCGAGATTGTCATAGGCGACCAGCGAGGTTTTCGACGTGTATTCGGCGGTCGCGCTGTTGCTGGACGGCAGCGGGCCGGAGGGCGGCGTCGCGCCCGCGGGCAGGTTGCCAGAGAACAGGCCCTCGGTGCTCGGCGTCGCCGTCATTTGCTGATCGGAGATCTGCACCGGCACGAGGCCCTCGAAGCCGTTGGCGGTCGCTGCCGGATCGCCATTGGCGTAGTCGTAGGCCATGAGCTGGTAGCCCGCGGCATTGACCAGCCGGCCCTGCGCATCCGGGACGAAGGAACCGGCGCGGGTGAGGTAGGGCGTGCCGCCGGCATCCTGGACGACGAAGAAGCCGTCGCCGTTGACGGCAAGATCGGACACCGAGGTGGTGTAGGTCATGACGCCTTGCGTGCCGACGGCCGAGCGGATCGTGGTGGTCACGCCGCCGGAATTATAGGCGCCGCCGGTGCCGGGCATGATCAGTGACGAGAACTCGGCCGAAGAGCGCTTGTAGCCGGTGGTGTCGGAGTTGGCGATGTTGTCGGCCACCGCGGAGAGGCGGTTGGCCTGCGCGTTCATACCGGAAACGCCGGTCCGCATCATTCCGTAGAGGCTCATCGATACATCTCCGCATTGCCCGGGTAGGAGGCCATAAAATTATGCCTCGTGTCTTGCGCGAGGCTGGCGCGCGATGGGCCTAGACCGCGATGGCGCGTCGTTGAATCGCCATCACGCTCTGACTCTTTGTTGGAGCATGACCTTTGTCCGAAAACCGGTTCCCACTTTTCGGATTCATGCTCCAGGGCGGCCATCAAAACACCAGCCGGTAGCCGAGGAACCTCTTGGAATCGATCGGATCGTGACCGAGCTTCTCGCGCAGCTTCTTGCGCAGCTTCGAGATGTGACTCTCCACCACGTTCTCCTCGACCTCCTCGTCGAAGATGCCGTAGATGGCGTTGAAGACCTGGGTCTTGGTCACACGCCGGCCGCGGTTGCCGGCCAGATATTCCAGGATGCGCCGCTCGCGGCGCGGCAGCGGCAGCGGCTCGCCGTTGATCTCCGGATCGCGGCCGTCCATGAAGATCCGCATCGACCCGACCTCGGTATAGGCGGCCTCTTCGGAGCCGCGGCGGCGGATGGCGGTGATGCGGGCGAGAATCTCACGGATATGCACCGGCTTGCGGACGACATCGTCGACGCCGCTTTCGAACAGCCGCAGCGTGTGCTCGAGAGAGTGATGTTCGCTGAGCGCGATCACCGGCGCGCCGGTGCGGTCGCGGATCTGGCGCGGCGATATCGCGCCTTCGCGGCAGTCGCCGATGAGAAAGGCCCTGACGGATCTGAGATCGGTATCGGCGGCGGAACTCACCCACTCGCCGAATTCGCCTGGCGCAAAGCCGGCAGTGGCCACCCCCTCGCGGTCGAAAAGTGAAGAGTAGCCCTCTGTCACGAGCTCTCGCTCGTCAACGATCACGATCATCGGCCCGCCCTCCGAATCATTTCATTTGCCCCGTGCGGAAAGGGGTACCCGGCTCGATGAATCCTGAAAAACCATCATTTCTTGTAGCTATTTTCTTGGGAGTTTTTTTGGGAGCCGTAATAAAAGCGGTTGCGCTGGTGTATTCGCGCCAGCTGCTGACCGACGAATATCGGGGCCGGCGGATAGGCTGGCGAAGGTCGACCGGACCTCAAGCCAAACAACTATTGGTTGCAAAAAGTGCTGGCATTCGGCGTCCATTTGCCGAAGCCGGTGGCGACCATGTTGGCGATGACGCGGCAGACATAAACCTTCTGCGCCGGGTCGTTGTCGGAGCCGGCATGATAGCGGGCGACGGCCATCGACCAGGTCATGTGCCGGGCATGCAGGCTGACCAGGAAGCGCGCCGCGTAGTCGACATTGCGATGCGGATCGAGCATGTCCTCGACGCTGCGGAACTGCGCGCCGTGATAGCGATGGTTGATCTGCATGCAGCCGAGATCGATCAGCGTCTTGCCCTCGCGACGCGCGTTCTCGAATGCGGCGAGCGCTTCGCCGCGACTGCGAGGAAACACAGCTTTTCCTTCTATATTCAAGGCATTAGGCTGAAGGCTGCCCTTCTTTCCGGTCTCGGTCAGGCCGACGGCGTACAGGATTCCGGCGGGCACCCCGTAGCGATCGGCGGCGCGCAGGATCTCCGGCTCGCAGGGATTGGCTGCGGCGCTGGCCGCGCCGGCAGCGAAACTAGATATACATATCGTCGTCAGCACGCTCGCGAAGAGGCGAAGCGGCTCGACCGAATTCCTGTGCGCCATCGCCATTGTTCCTTCCCGGTTGCCGGCCGCCGCCCGCGCCGTTGCCGCCCGAGTTCCCAGGCTGGAACGAAGGCTGGTCGCGGCCTGTCGACATCGGCATGGCGCTGGTCGCGTCGGCGCGGCTGGCCGCATGCGCCGCTATCGAGGGTTGCAGGATGGTGACCTTGTCGACGTCGAAGCCGAGGCTGCGCATCGACTTGACGACGGCGTCGCTGTCGGCGGTGAGACGGCGGTATGCCTCGTGTGTCTCGGGCTTCATCTCAATCGAAAGTCGCTCGCCCGAGAGCCGCAGGCTGGCGACAACCGATCCGAGCTCCGAAGGGTGCAGCTCGATCTTCAGCACGTGTGTCGGAACGGCAACAGAATTGGTCGTCTGGGAGCCCGTCGAGGCGCTTGCAAAGGCTTGCTGGACGCCATTGTCGGAGGCAAGCCCTTCAACCAGCGCCGATGCCGTCTGGCCGATCGGGTTTTGCGCCGGCGCCGGGAAGCTCTGCTGGCTGACGACCTCCATGCGTCCGGCGGAAGCAGACGGCTTGCCCGGAGCCTGCTGCGCGGCCGACTGCGATTGCAGCGAAGCCTTGGATGCGGAAGCCGGCTGCCAGCCTTGCGGCGGCAACGGGGTGTCGGCCGCCGGCTCATCCCCTTGCACCGGCAAGGCATCGGCATCACGCCGGCCCGGCATATCGAGAGCCATTTGCGCCTTCACCGGCTTCTGCCCAAAATCGGGCCCGGAATCGTCCGCTGTCGTCGAACGGGTGGATCGCGACAGCGGCTCGGCGGAACTGCCGACCGCCGCGCGCTTGCCGGCGCGCAGCCGCAGTTCCAGCGATCCGTGGTCGCCGGCGGCTTCTTCACCGTCAGCGCCGCCCGCGCCCGACGATTGCGCGAAATGCTTCATGTCGCCTAGCGCTATCAGCAACGGCAAGCGGTCCTGCAGCGGTGTGGAATCGTCGGATTGCGCCGCGGTATCCTTATCCGTGGTCTGCTTCGCGGATAAGGATTGCCCGTTGGTCTTCGCGGACTTTCCCGTCGCCTTCTGCGCACCGGTTTTCCCCTGCGGGTCCTGGTCCGGCTCCTGCTTGCCGACATTGGTCGGCAAGCGCCTTGCCGGATGCGCGTCCGGCATCACCGGTCCGGTCGCGTGCTTGTCCTGTGGGCTCTCGGTCCCATGCACCATCTTGCCGAAATTCTGATCCCCATCCTTGCCGCCGGCAGTGTGCTGCCGGGGCTGGGACTGTGTCGAAGCAAAGCCCGGCAAGGTCTGGTTGACGCTGGTCATTTTGGGGCTGCTCCGAGGAGTTGGTCGATCTGGTCGAGCTGATGCCGCGTGCTGGTGACCGCCGCATCGATCGGGTCTTGTGCAATGGGCGTCGCCGGCGCGGATGCCTGTACCACCGGCGCGGCGCCGGTCGGAGCCGGAGCGGCCGCCGGGATTTCAGCCGATGCTTGCGCCGGCCGCGGGACAGGGGGCGGCGAAGCGGCGGGCGGCGCGTCTTTCGCCTGGTCGCTCGGCGCGACCGACGGATCGCTCACCGCGACCGGTGGCTGGTCGGGCATCGCTCCTTCCACGGGAGGCAAGTCCGCATTGGCCGGGTCGGCTGAGGCCTCGGTCGCGGATTTCCCTCCGTCGCCTCTTGCAACGATTGTCGGTGCGGCTTCGGCACTTGCGGGCGCTTTGACCGGCGCCATCACTTCGCCCGCCACGGCCTGCGCGGCGTCGAGCAGGTCGCGGTCGCTTTGCGAAAGCTTGCCGCGATCGATCTTGCCGAGCTTGGCGCGCACTTCATCGACACTGGCCGATGTCATGGTGGAAAGGCTCGAATAGAGCTGAGTGCGCGGGTCGTCCCGGTTGCCGTTGCCGTTGCGGCCCAGCTCGGCCTTCGCCGAGGCGAAAGCCGAGAGCTCCGTCATCCCGTCGATCGCGGCACGGCGCGCGATGCGAAGGTAGATCACTGTCTCGCGCTCGGGATCCATCATCGAGGTGATGTCGGCGATCTTGTCCTGGCTGATCGCCATGTGCAGCGTGATGACGCCGGAAACAAAGGCATCGGCGAACTGGCTGGCGTAAGGCGAATAGAGGTAGGACGCGACGTACTGGGTCGAAGCCAGCGCGAAACGGGCGGCATCGCCCCGCGCGGCCGCGATACCCACGGAGCGGCGAAGCGCTGCCTCCTCGACCAGCGTGCCGGGGCTGAGCAGGCGCGCCTCGTCGAGCAGGTTCAGCGCTGCCGCAGGGTCATCCGTCGCAAGCAGCGAGCCCTTGACCAGCGCCAGGAAGGCGCCGAGGTCGGCGGGTACGCCCATCGGATCGATCGGCTTCAGCATTTCGATCGCCTCGGCCGGCCGGCCGCTCAGATAGGCGACGACGCCTTTGGCGATGGCCAGGCTTTGCGCGTCGGTTGCCGCGCGCGAAGCCGCCGCCGCGACCGTCACCGGGTTGCCGCCGCTCATGCCGTAGACGAGCAAAGCGCGGAAGTTCTTCGGCTCCTTGAAATCCTCGGCATCGGCATTGCGCATCCGGGCGTCGATCATTTCGAGGAGTTTTGCCTGCATCGGCAGCGCAGCATGATCGCCGCCGGCAATGCGATCCTGGATCAGCTGCAGCGAACGCACCAGCTGATAGGGTTGCAGGGCGTCCTGAGCGAAGGCCGCCGATGACGGCCCGGCGACGAACAGCGCCAGCGCCAGCGCCATCCCAGGAAAAGCGTGAGGCGGTCTTCCGTTTGGAATTGCGCCAAGGCAAGGAGGTGGAGCGGCTCGCCGTTTCTCTGAACGGGCGAAGCGCTCCATCGCATGGCCGATGACGGTCCTGGCTCTCATCCGCCGGCCGCCATCAGGATTTCGATGCGCCGGTTCGCGGCAGCCATCGGATCGGAGGCGATCTTTGGCTGCCGGTCGGCGAAGCCCGCGACCTCGGTGATGCGGCTTTCGTCGACGCCCCCGCGCACCAGCATGTAGTAGGCCGAATGGGCGCGCGCGGTGGACAGCCGCCAGTTGTCGTAAGTGTCGCTGCGAAACGGCCGCGCGTCCGTGTGGCCGCTGATGGTGATGGTGCCCTTCTTCTCGTTGACGATGCGGCCGATCTTTTCCATCGCCAGCACCAGCTCGCGGCGCGGCATGGCCGAGCCGATCTCGAACATGCCGAAATCGAGCTGGTCGGTGATCGAAATGACGACGCCCTTGTCGGTGGCCTCGACCGAGACGCCGTCGGCGAGCTTTTCACCCGGCAGGAATGCCTTGGCGAGTTCCTTCTTGATATCCGCCGCTTCCTGAAGAGCGGCTTTGCTCGGCGCCTTGTCGCCTTTGTCGGCGGCTTGCTCGGGTTCAGTCTTTTCCGCCTTCGCGGTTTCGGCCTTGGTGTCGACCGTTGCAGCCTCGCGCTTGTCGACTTCAGCTTTCCCGCCTTGGGCTTTCTCGGTCTTGTCTGCTTCGCCCGACAGCGTCTCGGCCCCGGCTTGCGCGGCCTTTGGCCCGCTCTTGGCGTCGGTCTTTCGCGGGGTTGCCAGCGGCTCCAGCGGCGCGGCCGCCAGCGCAGGAGCGGCCGGAACGGCCGGAACGACCTTCACCTTCGGCACCGCGATCGTGGCGACCTTCTCGCCGGGCTTGATCGGGTCGCCTTCGATCCTGGCGCGTTCGGCGGTGGCCTCGGCGCCAGGCGCCGCCACTTGCTGCGACCAGAAATCCGGCGCGAACGGATCGCGATAGGATTCGCCGCCGGATGCGCCGGTTGCCGGACCGGCCGCCTGGGCACCGCCTTCGCCCTTGGCGCTGACGTTCTGCATCACGCCTGTGTCGGCGGCGATCTCCGCCAGCACCGCGTAGGGATCGGCGAACAGCTTTTCGTCGGAGAGCTGGGCATCCTGCGCCCCGTCCTTGGTCTGGCGGCGTTCGGAGGAACCGGCGCCGCCCTTGCCGTCATCGCCCGCCTTGGTCGCGCCCTGCTGCGGGTTGTCCGCGGTCAATCCGACCTTGCTCGGGCCGTCGCCCAAATCTTCCAGGCCCTTGCGGCTGGAGTTGCGATCGATCAGCTCGACCGGATTGAAATAGCTGGCGACGGCTGCCTTGGTCTGCTCGTTGGCGGCGTTGATCAGCCACATGACGAGGAAGAAGCACATCATCGCCGTCATGAAGTCGGCGAAGGCGATCTTCCACACGCCACCATGGTGACCCTCGTCATGACCGTCGTGATTGCGCTTGACGATGATGATCTCGTGCCGGGTGTCGGCATGATCGACGGCGCTCATGACAGGACCTCCGACAAGGACGCCGACCACTCGGCGATACGCGTCTCGAACACGGTCTCGTCGATGGTGACGGTCAGGTCGAAGCCCGGCGCCTCGCTGAAGTCGAGATTGGCGGCGCGGGATCCGAGCGCCGCCTGCAGCGGCTCGAACAGTGACAGCGGTCCGCGGACAGCGATGCGCACGGCCTCGCCGTCGGCGACCGCCGCACTGATGGCGCGGGAAAGGGCGGCGAGCGAACGCTCCTGCAGGTCGTCGCTGAGAAGGCCGCCGACGATACGGGCGACGGTTGCGCCGGCAAGCTCGGCAACGCGCTGCTCCATGGCCTCGATGCGCGTGGCGACAGCGGTGCCGAGATCGCCGCCGAAGCTTTCAAGGAATGTTTGCGCGGCCTGGTCGCTGGCCTGGCGCTCGGCGTCGAGCGCTGCCTGATGGGCGAGCGCGAGGCGCGCCGCGAGCGCTGCCTCCGCGTCGGCCACGGCCTCGGCGATCAGCGCGCCGATGTCGGCCTGCGGCTCGGGCGCGGCCGGCAGATGCTCGGCGTCGCGCGCGGTCGGCGCCTGATTGGCGCGCGGCGTGCGCGAGCCAAAGTCGGGCAGGAGATCGAAGAGGGCTGCCGAGACCATGGCCTAACCCACGGCTTCCGGGACGGCTGCCCATTTGCGCAGAATCTGCGCGGTGCGCTCCTCGTTGAGGTCGACCATGCGGGCAAGCCGGTCCTGCGGCGCCGGCCGGATTTTCTGGCGCAGGTCATCGAGCGGGGTTGCACCGGCGCGCGCGCCGGGCAGGGCGCCGGCCGGGGTCTCGGCGGTGATCGCGGCGACCGGCGCATCGGGCGTCGGCAAGGAACGCTGCACGTCGTCGAAGCTCGGGCCGGCAATTGCCGCGGGCCTCGCCGACGCCGTCAGCGCGGCGGCCATCGGCTTGAGGCCGAAGAACGCCACCAGGAAGACGACGACGATGAAGGCACCGGCATTGATCAGCGTGCCGGTGTAGGTGCCGATCGAGGCGAGGACGCCAGGCTGATCGATCGGCTCGCCGTCGAGGCCATTGATGAATTCGACCGCCGAGACATCGATGATGTCGCCGCGCTTGTCGTCGAAGCCGGTCGCCGAGGCGACCATCTTCTGGATGTCGGCGACGCGCTTGGCGATCTGTTCCGGCGTGGCGTCCTTGCCGAGGATGGTCTTCAGGCGATCCTGGTTGACCACGACCGCGATCGACATCTTGTTGACCGTGTAGCCGTTGGAGACGGTGGCGATCTTCTTGGAATTGATCTCGTAATTCGTGATCTCTTCCTTGCGGTCGTTCTGCGAGGTGGATTGCGGGCCCTCGGTGCTGGTGGTCTGCGTCTCGGGCAGGTTCTGCTCGACGCTGGTCGGGGTCGAAGCCTGCTTCTGGTTGCTGGCCTCGTTGGTTTTCACCGACTGCACCGAACGCTCGACGCGCGAGTTCGGATCGAAGATCGTCTCCTCGGTCTGGCGCGTGTCGGTGTTGACGTCGGCCTTGACGCTGGCGCGGAAATTGTCCGGGCCGAGATAAGGGGTGAGCGCGCGACGGATGTTGTCGCCGATCTGCGCCTCGACCGTCTGCTCGACGCCCAGCGTGCGCGCGGCGCTCGTGTTGGACGGGTCGTCGCCGGCCGCCAAAAGGTTGCCGTTGGAATCGAGCACGGTGACCTTGTCGGCCGACAGGCCGGGAACGGCAGCGGCGACGAGGTGGCGGATCGACATGGCGCTCTTCTCGGCATCGCTCCCGGCATAGCGGATGACCACCGAGGCGGAGGGCTGCTGCTCGTCGCGGCGGAAATTGGCGCGCTCGGACATGACTATGTGGACTCGAGCCGCCTTGACGCCGGAAATCGACTGGATGGTGCGCGCGATCTCGCCTTCCAGCGCGCGCACGCGGGTGATCTGCTGCATGAAGGAGGTGAGGCCGAGCGAGCCGACATTGTCGAACAGCTCGTAGCCGGCATTGGCGCTGGTCGGCAGGCCTTTCTCGGCAAGCAGCATGCGCGCCTGCGCGGTGGTGCCGGCCGGCACCATCACGGATGTGCCGTCGGAGCCGACATCGAAGCCGATGCCAGCGTCGGCCAGCACCAGTCCGATCTGGTTGACGTCGGAACGCTCGAGGCCGACATAGAGCGTCTCATAGGCAGGACGGTTGAGATAGACCGACGCGATGCCGATGATTGCCATGACCAGGGCCGCGATGCCGCCCATGAGCGCCAGACGCCTCACGCCGAAGCTCTTCAAATTCGCGATGATGCTCTGGATCTGTTCCGGCACGATTCAACCGCTCCCAGCATGACTGTCCGCCGGAAGACTAGACCGCGAAGCTTGTGCGAGGATGATAGGCGTGCCGCCGAAGGTCCAGCAAAGCGTCGACCCGGCCTCTTATCGAAAAACGAAAAAGGCCGCGCCCGAGGCGCGGCCTTTCGCTGGTCGGAATGTTTCTGTCGTTTAGCCGTTCTTGAACAGCGACAGGATCGACTGCGAGGAGCTGTTGGCGATCGACAGCGACTGGATGCCGAGTTGCTGCTGCACCTGCAGGGCCTGAAGGCGGGTCGATTCCTTGTTCATGTCGGCATCGACGAGCTGGCCGACGCCGCGGTCGATGGAGTCCATCAGGCTCTGCGTGAACGTCTTCTGCAGGTCGATCGAGCTCTTGGCGGCGCCGAGCACGGTGGCGGCGTCGGTAAGCTGACTCATGACGTTGTCGATCTTGGTGACCATCTGCGTGATGATGTCGTCGGTCACGCCCGCCGCCGTGATGTCGAGATTGAAGGCGGAAACGTTGTCGATCTTGACGGGCGTGCCCGTCACAGCTCCTTGGCCCGCGGTGTTGGCGGCGATGTCGGTGGCGCCGCCGGCGATCGAGGCCGCGTAGGCGGCATCATATGCCGACTGGTCCGCTGCGGTGGAGTAGATCGAAGTCTTGCGATCGAGAATGCCCTGGTTCTTGACGGCCGTTGCGAGGCCGGAATCGAACAGCTTGGTGCTCTCGACATTGATGTCGATGGTGCCGAGCGAGATGGCGCCGGACGAGGAGCGGTTGAACGAGGAGACGATCTGGGCGTCGGGCTGGACGCCGTCATTGGCGGCGGCGACCTGGGTTGACGTCACCGAAAGGTAATTCGAGCCGGAGAAGGTGGCGGCATCGGCGAAGGATTTCATCTGCGCTTGAAGCGTGGTGATTTCGGTCTGCGTCTTGGCCTTGTTTGCATCCGACTGGCCGACGGCCGACAGAAGCTTGGTCTTGAGTTGGCCGATCGTCGAAAGGACGTTGTTCATGCCGGTATAGGCTGTATCGACTTTCGAGGCGCCGAGGCCGAGCGCGTCCTGCACCGTGGAGAGTGCTTGATTGTCGGAGCGCATGGTGGTGGCGATCGACCAGTAGGCGGCATTGTCGGCGGCCTCGGAAACCCGATAGCCGGTCGAAATCCGGGCCTGCGTCTGCTCGAGCGATTTGTTGGTGGCGTTGAGGCTTTGAAGTGCAGTCAACGCCGCAGCGTTCGTCATGATGCTCGCCAAGAAACTCGCTCCTTCTCAAAAGCCGGCATGCCATACAGGCCGGGTTGGGCCTGTCCATCGGTTGCGAATCGTGCCGGTCGGGCCGATTCGACAACCTAAGTGATTGGTTAACCATACCTACCGCGATATGGTTAATGGCATGTTAAAAGTAGGCTTCCGAGAGGTTAGGGAACGAGGGTTGCGCGAGCCTTGAGCAAACGCAAATCGGGCCGCGCTTTTGGCGCGGCCCGACGCTTTGGTCCGGTCAGTATAAAGCGATCAGCCGCGGAAGAGCGACAGGATCGACTGCGACGAGCCGTTGGCGATCGACAGCGCCTGGACGCCGAGCTGCTGCTGAACCTGCAGCGCCTGGAGGCGGGTCGATTCCTTGTTCATGTCGGCATCGACGAGCTGGCCGACGCCGCGATCGATGGAGTCCATCAGGCTCGAGGTGAAGGTCTTCTGCAGGTTGATCGAGCTCTTGGCCGCGCCGAGCTTGGTGGCCGCGTTCGTCATGGACTTGAGCGCGGCATCGACGACGTTCATCATCGCCTGGATCTGAGTGTCGCTGGCTGCGGTGGTGCCGGAGAAGATCTTCAGGCTGGCGACCGTGTAGGTGTCGGTGGCCGCCGCAGCAGCGCCGAGCGTCGGGGCCGAGGCCGCGGTCACGACGCTGCCATCGGTGCCGAGACGGTTGGCGTCGAGGATACCCTTCGACACGGTTGCCGCGGTGCCGGCTTCATACAGCTTGATGCTTTCCACGTTGACGTCGATCGTGGAGATCGAAACCGCGCCGGTGGAGCTGCGGTTGAAAGCCGAAACGATCTTGACGTCGGCTGCGGTCGTGGCGGTGGCGCCGCTGTTGACCGACAGCATGTTGGTGCCCGAGAAGGTGGCGCCGTCGGCATAGGCCTTCAACTGATTCTGAAGAGCGGCAATTTCGACCTGGGTCTTTTCCTTCGAAGCATCCGTCTGACCGAACGAAGCGGTCAGCTTCTGCTGGATCTGGTTGATGGTCGTGATCGCGCTGTCCATGCCGGTGTAGGCGGTGTCGACCTTCGAGGCGCCGAGGCCGAGCGCGTCCGAGACGGTGGACATGGCCTGGTTGTCGGAGCGCATCGTGGTGGCGATCGACCAGTAAGCGGCGTTGTCGGAAGCCTGCGAGACGCGATAACCCGTCGAGATGCGGGCCTGGGTGGTGTCGAGGTTCTTCTGGGTGGCGTTCAAGCTCTGCAGCGCGGTCAGCGCCGAGGCATTGGTCATAATACTGGCCATGGTACTCGTACCTTATTTTTACACGGATTTTTTTGACATACCGGTATGTCCGGTATGACGGTGCGGCATCATGCCAATGACCGCTCGATTGGGTCACCCGCCATCTGCAGGCGACTATGGCGGCAAGTTGCTACCAAAGACCTAAATCGGACGGTTAATCGAAAATAATGTTGGAAGATTTGCGCGCAGTTTGCTCAAGCCGTCGAGGCTTGGCGCGGAACGCTCGCGCGGTCCGGCGGGCGATCAGGTGAAGGATCGCACTAGGCTGCCGACCAGAAGGTTCCAGCCGTCTATCAGCACGAAGAACAGGATCTTGAACGGCAGCGATACCACCGTCGGCGGCAGCATCATCATGCCCATGGCCATGGTGACGGTGGCGACGATCAGGTCGATGACGAGGAAGGGCAGGACGATGAGGAAGCCGATCTCGAAGCCGCGGCGGATCTCCGAGATCATGAAGGCCGGCACCAGGATACGCAGGTCGACGGTCTCGCGCGAGACGGTCTGGCCGCGCTCCCGGGCGAGGTCGGCGAAGAGGTCGAAATCCTTGTCGCGCACATTGTGCAGCATGAAGTCGCGGAACGGGCCGGAAATCTTCTCGAACGCCTCGCCCTGCGTGATCTGGTTGTCCATCAGCGGTTTGACGCCGGTGTTCCAGGCCTGATCGAAGGTCGGCGCCATGACATAGAAGGTCATGAACAGCGACAGCGAGATCAGGATCAGGTTGGCCGGCGTCGATTGCAGGCCGATGCCGGCGCGCAGGATCGAGAAAGCTATGACGAAGCGGGTGAAGCTCGTCACCATGATCAAAAGGCCCGGGGCCACCGAAAGCACGGTGAGCAGGCCGAACATCTGGATCAGATAGCCGACGGTCGTGCCGTCGGCCTTGCCGATGCCGCCGAGATCGAGCTGCTGGGCCGCGGCGACGGACGTGGTGACGACGATGACCGCCGTGGCTATGAGGAGCTTTCTCATTCGAGCAGCATCGTCCTGACGAGAACCTGTTTGGCGTGGCCGCCGCTGCGCAGCGCCGCGCGCTCCTCGAGATCGGCCTTGAGATGCTGGTAGCCGCTGGCGCCTTCGATCTGATGCAGCTTGAGCGTGCGCACATAGGCGAGCAGGTCCTGGTGGATCTGCTCGGTCACTTCCTGCGACTGCGGAGCATCGTAGAGCAGCGATGCCTCCAGCCGGATCCAGACTTCCGACGGCGAGGCGAGATTGGTGGTGATCGGCGCCAGCTGAACCAGCGTCGGCCCGGCGCCCG
Source organism: Mesorhizobium sp. B1-1-5 (assembly GCF_006443065.1). Taxonomy (NCBI): domain Bacteria; kingdom Pseudomonadati; phylum Pseudomonadota; class Alphaproteobacteria; order Hyphomicrobiales; family Phyllobacteriaceae; genus Mesorhizobium; species Mesorhizobium sp. B1-1-5. Next base: position 55,928 of record NZ_VFWS01000022.1, read on the forward strand.
CCTTGCCGCCTTCGGCGGGTTTTTCCGCGGCGCCGGCGTTTTCCGGCGCCGCCGGCACCGGTGCCGGCGTTTCGCCCTGCTTGAGATAGCCGCCGGAGAGCCAACCCATGCCGACGGCCGCGCCGGTCATGGCCAACAGCATGGCGAGCTGGATCGCCAGGGAAGGTCCCTTTTTCGGCTGGACTTGCTCGACATTTGCCACGGCAGCGCTCTCCCGGTCCTAGAAGGGAAGAACCTGGTCGAGGATCTGCTGGCCATAGGCCGGCTGCTGGACCTCGCTCACACGGCCACGGCCGCCATAGGAAATGCGCGCCTCGGCGATGCGCTCGTAGGGGATGGTGTTTTCCGCGCCGATGTCGGACGGACGAACCATGCCGGCGATGGTCAGCACCCGAAGCTCGTAATTGACGCGGACCTCCTGCGAGCCCCTGATCATCAGATTGCCGTTAGGCAGCACCTCGGTGACGACGGCGGCGACATTGAGCTCCAGGTTTTCCGAGCGTTTGATCTCGCCGTCAGCATTGGTCTCGGTGCTGGAGCTCAGGCCGGCGTCGCCCTTGCCGCTGGTGCTTGCCTTTTCCCATCCGAGATTGACGTCGTAGCCAAGCTTGCGCGCGGCGGTGCGGCTGCGGTCGTTCTGGTTCTTGAAATTGGCCTTGTCGTTGAGCTTGATGTTGACGGTAAGGATGTCGCCGGCGCTCAGCGCGCGCGGATCGGTAAAGAGCCGGCTCTGGCGATCGTCCCACAGCGAGAATTTCTTCGGCCGCGAGGCAGGCGGCTCGGGATAGCTGTAAGGGCCCGGACCGCCTTCACCGATGCCGGAACCGACCGGCGACAAAGCTGGCTCCCTGCCGACCTCCTTGAGATCGGTACCGCAGCCGGCCAGGGTGGCGAGGGCGATCAGGGCCAGCAATTTCAACTTCATGACGGATCAACCCTTCGCGCTGCGCTGGCCATGATGCCGGTGAGCGTCGCCGCCGCCTTCTGGTCCATTTCGTTCAAGATGACGCCGGCCTTGCGCGAATCGAGCTTCATCAGGATGGCCGCCGCGAGCTCGGCGTTGACCATCGCCAGACGCTCGGCGGCGGCATCGGGCTTCATGCCGGCATAGATCTTGACGACGCCGTCCTCGGCACGCGCCAGGAACACCTCGCGGCGCTTCAGCCATTCCTCGTATTCGGCCCGCTTTGCTTCCAGCGCTTTCATGCGCTCGTCGATGCCGGCCTGCAGCTGCTTCAATTCCGCGGCCTGGAGAGCGTAGCGGCGGTCGCGCGCAGCATCCGCGATGTTGGAGCAAAAGCGCTGGATCTCGCTTTCGTCTGGCGCCTTGCCGCCTGCGAGCGCAGCGGGCTGAAGCGGCGCGCTCTCGTGTGTGAGCTGGGCCGGCTGAACCGGCGCCTGACCGCCCGGCAACACCTGCCGCACTTCGTCCGCGTGGGCAGCGGTGCCGCCAAGCAGAGCAACCATTGCCGCGATGGCCCGGAAGCTCAGGTGACGACGGGGTGTTGGGGAGGAAAGCGCGATCATCGGCGTGCCTATTGGAGAACCAGATCGGCCTGCAAGGCGCCGGCCGATTTGATGCCTTGCAGGATGGCGATGATGCCGTCGGGCTTCACGCCGAGGCGATTGAGGCCGGAGACCAGCGTTTCGAGGTCGGGACCGTCGAGCACGGCGACGCGCGCGTCGGGCCGGCTTGCCTCGATGGCGGTGAAGGGCTCGACAGCGGTCTGCCCCCTGGAGAAGGGTTCCGGCTGAACCACCTTCGGCGCTTCGGTGATGCGTACGGTAAGCGTGCCGTGGCTGATCGCCACGCGCGAGATCCTGACATTGCTGCCAATGACGATCGTGCCGGTGCGCTCGTCGATGACAACGCGGGCAGGGGCGTCGGATTCGACGACGAGATTTTCGATCTCGGCATAGAAACGCGCGGCGGAGACATTCTTCGGCCGCCTGATCTGCACCGTGCGGGCATCGCGTTCGGCGGCGACCCGCATCCCGAGGCGCTGCGAGGTGTAGTCGTTGATGGCGTCGGCGATGCGGATGGCGGTCGAGAAATCGGGATTGCGCAATTGCAGCGTCAACACGCCTTGGTCGTCGAACTCGGCCGGCACCGAGCGCTCGACGATAGCGCCGTTCGGCACGCGGCCGGCGGTCGGCACGCCTTGCGTCAACTGCTCGGCCTGGCCCTGGGCGGTGAAACCGCCGACGATCACCGAGCCCTGCCCGACGGCATAGATCTCGCCGTCGGCCGCCTTCAGCGGCGTCATCACCAGCGTGCCGCCGGCGAGCGAGGTGGCGTCGCCCATCGAGGAGACGTCGATGTCGATGCGGCTGCCCGACTGGACGAAGGGCGGCATGTTGGCGGTGACGATGACGGCGGCCACGTTCTTGGCGCGCGCGCTGCCGCCTTCGGTGGCGATGCCGAGATTCTCCAGCATGGCGCGGATCGACTGTTCGGTGAACGGCGAGTTGCGCAGGCTGTCGCCGGTTCCAGCAAGGCCGATGACCAGGCCATAGCCGACGAGCTGGTTGTCGCGCGCGCTCTGCAGCTGGGCGATGTCCTTTATGCGCGCCGCGACCTGGCCGGGCGGCAGCGTGCTTGGCCCGGTCGAGACCCGGAACATGCGCTGGGTGGTGGCTGGATCATATTCCGGATCGTCGTAGACACCGCCGTTTTTCTGCGCGAGTTCCCGCTTGGCCTTGGGCGTCAGCCCATCCGCCAATGCCGGCTGCAGGCCGATGGCGGCGCTCAGCAGAAGAACAAAGGCGCGCATCACGAAGCGCCGACCTTGATGGTGCCGTCGGCCATCACCGTGCCCGAGATGATCTTGCCGCTGTCGGTGTTGCGGATCTTGATCTGGTCACCGGCAGCACCTGGCTGCAGCGTAACGCCGGCGGCCGAAATGGTGAGCGCGCCGGCGGTGTAATAGACCTGCACGGAAGCGCCCTGCTCGACCAGCCAGGCGTCGCGGATGGCGGCCACCGGGATGTAGCGGCCGGGCAGCAGCGTGCGCTTGGCAACCTTGCCCTGAAGCTCCTCGGAGCGCGTCGCCATGCCGTCCGGCTTGTGCTTGCCGGGGATAAGCGTCACCTGCTTGAGCGAGGCGGGCTCGATGGTCTCGCCGGGATAGATGACCCGGTTGGGGATCAGCACGGCCTCGCCGACGACCTGGCCGGCGGCGATCTGGTTTGCCGACTGGCCGGTCGGGTCCTGCGCCAAGGCCGGCGTGCCGGCGGCCACCAGGACGGTGGCCAGCACGGCGCGACGGAGTGCGGAGGAGATCGGCCAGGCCATCATCCGTTACCTGATGTTCTTGGAGACCACCGAGGCCATGTCGTCGGCGGCCTGGATGACCTTGGAATTCATCTCGTAGGCGCGCTGCGCCGAAATCAGCTCGGTGATTTCCTTGACCGGATCGACATTGGAGGATTCGAGATACCCCTGCTGGATCGTGGCGAAGCCCGGATCGCCGGGGACGCCCACATTGGCCGGGCCTGACGCGGCCGTTTCCTGGAAGAGGTTGTCGCCGAGCGGCGCGAGGCCCGCTTCGTTGGCGAAGTTGGCGATCTGAAGCTGGCCGAGCAGCTGGAGATCGGTCTGGCCGTCGATGCGAGCAAAGACCTGGCCGGTCTTGTTGACGATCACCTCGACCGCGTTGGTCGGCACGGTGATGGCCGGAACGACATTGGCGCCGTCCACCGTCACGAGCTGTCCGGTGGCATTGGTGTTGAAGGCGCCGGCGCGGCTGTAGAGCGTGGCGCCATCGGCGCCCTCGATCTGGAACCAGCCCCTGCCGGTCAACGCCAGGTCGAAGCTGTTGCCGGTGCTGGTCAGCTCGCCTTGCGTGTGGACGTTGCGCACCGCCGTCGTCTTGACGCCAAGACCGATCGAGACGCCTTCCGGCACCAGCGAGGTGTTGGAGCGGTTGGGCACCCCTTGGGTGCGGTCGACCTGGTAGAGCAGGTCGGAGAATTCGGCCCGCGCCCGCTTGTAGCCGGTGGTGTTGATGTTGGCGATGTTGTTGGCGATGACTTCCAAATTGGTCTGCTGGGCATTCATGCCGGTGGCGGCGATGGCAAGGGCTTTCATGACGCTAGATACTCATTCGGCTGATTTCGAGATAGGCCGAGACGACCTTGTCGCGGATCGCGATGGTGGTCTGCAGCGCCTGCTGGGCGCTCAGCACCGCATCGACAACCTGGCGCGTATCGGCGTCGCCCTTCAGGGCCTGTATCGACATCTGCTCGGCGCCCTGCAGCGTGTTTACCGTCTTCGTCGCCGCTTGGCTGAGCACCTCGGCGAAGCTGCTGCCGACGCTTTCGCCGGACTGCGTTCCGACGCCGCCCTGCAGCAGGTTCGGTGACGCTTGCCCCGCCCCGTCAACCGCCGTCTTGAATTGTATTGCCCCGATACCGCCGATCATTACTGGTTCCTCATCAGGTCGATGGTCATGGAAATCAGATCGCGAGCCTGCTTGATGACCTGCAGGTTGGCTTCATAGGAGCGGTTCGCCTCGCTCATGTCGGCCATCTCGACCAACGTGTTGACGTTGGGCATCTTGACGTACCCTTTGGCGTCGGCGGCTTCGTTGCCGGGCTGGAATTCGATCGGGAAGTCCGAAGGATCGCGGGAGATCGCGTTGACTTCCACCAGCGAGCCGCCGGTTGCGCGGTCGACCTCGGACTGGAAGGTGATGGTCTTGCGGCGATAGGGATCGGCGCCGGGCGTGCTGCCGGTCGACTGGGCGTTGGCAAGGTTCTCCGAAACCACGCGCAGCCGCTCGGACTGGGCGCCAAGGCCGGATGCCGCGACTTTGAGGGCTGCAGTGAGGGCGTCCATGATCAGCTCTTCACCACCATCGTCATCATCGAGTGGAAGGCCTTGACGATCGCCGTGTTGAGCTCGAAGGAGCGGCGGACCTCGCCGGCTTTCATCAATTCCTGTTCGAGAACCACGGTGTTCTTCGACGGCATGATCGCGCCGTCAGGGTCCTCGGGCTTGACGTTGAAGCCGGCATTGGCCCTTTCGGCGCCAAGGTGGCCAGTCTGCGTGGCGGCAAGCGTCACCGCGGTCCGGTCGAGGACCTTTTCGAAGGGCTCGACGTCATTGGCGGTGTAGCCGGGCGTGTTGGCATTGGCGATGTTGGAGGCAATCGCCGACTGGCGCACGGCCAGCCATTGCGACTGCCGCGTGGCGAGATCGAAAAGATTTACGGGTTCCATGGGAATCTCCCGGACAAGTACGCGCAAGACTAGGCGGCCAGTCTTGCGTGGACCTTGCGCGGGGCGGGCTTGCGCGCTGGAGCCGGATGATTTCAGGTCTATGGACCTGAAATCTGAATCCGCTTCTAAATCAAGAAATAGAGCACGACGTCGTCCGAAAACCGCTTCACACTGTTCGGCATCATGCTCCAGCGGCTACTTCGAGAGCTGGATCACCTTGTCGGCGCTGGTGACGATCACCCATTTGCCGCCGCGCTGCTCGATCGAGGCGACGCGGCTGGAATCCGGCAGGACGGAGCCGCGCTGCACGATCCACAGACCGGTATCGTCCTCGATCATGGCGCGGCCGTTGGCGACATGCACCATCTTGAATTCCGAAGCGGCGGCCGGGAAGGGCTGGTCGCCGGGCGCCGGCGCGGGGTCGTCCTGCACCGTTCCGGTGGCAAACAGGTCGATATCGGAATTTGGAATATCCTTGACCGTCAGCGGCCCGCTGCGTTCGGCCGCAACGCCGCCGCCCTCGCGTCCGGAATTGCTGACGCTGCCGCCGAA
>NZ_VFWS01000220.1:0-2804 GCF_006443065.1 Mesorhizobium sp. B1-1-5
GTCACGGAATGGATCCTCGGGTCTGCGCCGCGTCGCTTCGCTCCTTGCTCCGCCCTAGAATGACGATCGCGACGGGCCTTTCGGCCAATCTCCGGGCATGCGACCACCAACTAATAGGCGCTGCAGTCCTGCGCGACCGCCGTCTGGGTGCTGGCAATGATCCGGCCGCCAGCGATGGTAAAAGTCTCGCGCATCAGCATGTCGTTGCTGGGGAAGTCGTAGCAGGCGAGCACCGTGGTCTCGCCGTTCTTGCTCTTTTCGATGCGATGACGGATCGCGGCGCCCGCCACCGCGCCCTGCCATTCGTCGATCGAGGCGATGAAATCCTGCTTGGTCTGCACAACGCCGATATCATCCAGCTTCATGCGCACGTCGTCGGCAAGCAATTCGGACAATTCGGTCCTGTCGGCGGCCAGCAGCGCCGAATACCAGCGGTCGATGATGGCGCCGTCGTCGGCGCTGGCGCGGGCGACCGTGGACATGAGCAGCGCCACCGCGAGAAGGAACCTCCGCCAGGTCCGGTGCATCGCCCCTCCGTTACAGCTCGGGCCGCTCGAAATCGCCGGTTTCCTTGTTCATCACCCAAAGCTCCCCGGTCGAGATGTCGAACCAGGCTCCGTGCAGCGAGAGCCGTCCCTTGCCTTCCAGGATCGAGACGCAGGGGAAGGTCCTCAAATTGGCGATCGAGTAGCGGATGGAAATGCGTTCCAGCGCCGTCTGGCGCTCGGTCGCCGTCATCATGGTACTGGAGGCCACCGTCTCGGCGGCCGGCGCGATCAGGCTCATCCATTTGCCGATGAAGTCGCCAGGCGACAGCGGCGAGGAATTGGTGTCGAGAGCGGCACGGATGCCGCCGCAGCGGCCGTGGCCCATCACCACGATGTTCTTGACCTTCAGGCTCTGCACGGCGAATTCCAGCGCGGCCGATGTCGAGTGATATTCGCCGTCCGGCTCATAAGGCGGCACCAGATTGGCGACATTGCGCAGCACGAAGAGCTCGCCGGGGCCGGCGTCGAAGATCGCCTCCGGGGCTGAGCGTGAATCGCAGCAGGCGACGATCATCGTTTCCGGCGCCTGGCCTTCGCGCGCCAGCGAGCGATAGCGGTCGCTTTCCGAGGGATAGCGGCCGGCCATGAAGTTCCGATAGCCGGCGAGGAGGTGCTCGGGGAGGTGAGGCATGGGCGGCGTCTGGGCCCTTTCCGGGTTGGATGCGCACGAATGTGGTGTTCGAGCGATGTCTGCCTGAAGTCTGGGAAAGCCTCTAGCGGCAAAAGTCGGTCGCGAGCAATGCCGAATTGCGGATGAGCCCGTCGCAATCGCGATGCGGCATTCATGGCTTCGTCAGGCCCAGATGGCAACGGGAATGCCGAAACGATCGATCAATGGCGGATCTGGAGAAGGCTTTGCCTCGCCGCTGGCGATGCGTCCGGCAATCAGCATCATGGCCGCGGCGTCGAGGAAGTCGTCGCTCGCCGCGCCGCGCGGCGGCGCCTGGTCGAGAAAGGCTTTGCCGTAGCCATGCCGGCAAAGCAGCACCTTGCGCTCCTCCATGCCGGCCGGGTTGACCGCTCCCTTGATCTTCTTCGGCAAGGCCATCGCCGTGCCGCCGTTCAGCCGGCAGAAAGCCACTTCCGGATGCGATTCGAAGATGCGACGGCACAGCTCCGGTCGCGCGATCAACAATTGATCGATCTCGCGGATCTTCGAAAAGATGCCGAAAGCCTGGATGGAAACGCCGCGCGGCGGATCCGACGTTGCCAATGCCGTCGCGCTTGCCAGCCGATGCGCCGCATACCAGGCCTCGATCGTGGTGAAGTCGCTGGTATCGGCATAGAGCGCCGCCCGCGAGGGGATGGCGAACACGCTCGATTGCCGTGCCCCGAGCAGAGGCCGCACCAGCGCTTCCGGCCCGCGACCGCCTCTGCTCGCAAAATCCGGCAGGCCGATCGGCATGTCGACGGCGATCGTTGCGTCCGGCAGCGCGTCGAGCAGCGCCTGGAAGCTCGGGAAGACCGAGACCGACGGCGCGGCGTCCGCTTCGCGGTGGACGGCGATCCAGCCGGCCTTACAGCCGTCGACGCCTGCCAGCCCGCCGTCAGGCTTCACGCCCGCTTGTCCCGCCCGGGATGCAGGAGATGGCGCAACTGCACCATGGCCATGGGGTGCGACAGGCTCTGCGCGTCGGTTTCGAGCTGAAGCTCGTCGCCGCCGCGCTTCGCGGTGCGGGCGAGGATCTCGTAGACGGCGGCGGTGGTCGATTGCAGCGCCTTGACCGGCGGCTGGCCGGAGAGAACGCGCGCCAGATAGACGGCCGCCGTCAGGTCGCCAAGCCCGTTCGGCGGCTTCTCGATCACGCGGTGCTCGGCAAGCAGCGCCTGGCTGCCGTCGAGCAGGAAATTGCCGGTGCCGCCCATCATCATCGCGGGCGCCGAAGTCACCAGCATGGTCGAAGGGCCGGCGTGAAGCGCCGCCGCTGTCACCGCCTTGATGTCGGGCAGCGGCGCGCCCGCCATCCATTCCAGCTCATAGCGGTTGGGCGTCGCGATATCAGCGATTGGCATCAATTTGTCGCGCATGGCGACGGCCGTCGGCTCGGGCACGTAGAGCCCGCCCGAATCGCCCATCACCGGGTCGCAGATGTAAAGCGCGTTCGGCGTCCTTTCCTTGACGGCGGCGACCAGCGAGGCGACCGCGTCGGCCTGGCCTGCCTCGCCGAGATAGCCCGACAGCACGGCCCTCACCTCGCCCAGCCAGGGCGCGCGCTCAAGATCGGCCATCAGCGCCTTGAACTGATCGAGCGGCGG
>NZ_VFWS01000221.1:0-2763 GCF_006443065.1 Mesorhizobium sp. B1-1-5
TTGATTTTGCCTTAAGTTTTGGCCGGCGAATATCGCCGGTACGTGTCGCAACAACGTGCGGGATCATGAAGACTGAAGGCGAAGGACAACCACCAGATGTTCAGCCCAGCGAAGAAGCAGCACAGAAGCAAGCTGGTTTAGTGATCTTGATCGGGATCGCAGGGCTTTTTGTCGTGATTGTTTTTCCGTTCTTGGCGATGTTCATGATGATAATGACAGGCAACTTCGCACCATAGGTGCCGCTACAGCCCCAGCCTTGCCTTCACTTCGGCCGCCTTGGCCTCGACGATCGTGATCCAGCGCTGTGCAACCAACGTCACCCATGGCCGCGGCGTCGTGCCGTTGGCGCCATAGTGTACGAATGCCGCATAGTTGGCCGTGTAGCCGAGATAGATCGTGTCGCCGAGATCGGCGCCATTGATTACCAGGATGACGTCGCCTAGATCGGTCGGCACCGGTGCGCCGGGATTGTCTCGCGACAGCGTCGGCATGGCACTGGTCGATGCCATTAGTGAGGCGCGGAGGAAGCCGGTGCGCTTGTAGCCCGGCGGCTGTGGTTTGGCGTAAACCTCATCGGCGAGAAGTCGATCAAGTTGCGAAACAAGCTCTTGCGCCGATTCCTTGAACACGATCTCAAGCGCGTTGGGCACCTTGGCGCACCAGTCGCCGACGGTTGCGGCGAAGGACGCCATCACCGCACCAACTGGGCGACGAAATCGATCTTGTATTCGGCGAAGCACTTGCATCCGAGTGTGTGCATGGTCGGAACCCCGGGTGCATGCGGATACGGGATTGCGGTCCCATCAGGCGCCGTAAAGGACTGATCGAACGGCACCACCTGCCCCTGCATGGCGATATGCTGCATGCGGCCATGCTCCTGCGGCGTGTGCTTCCAGCCCTTCGTGACGTGCTGGGCCTGAAGGGTGCCCTTCTCGATCTGCTGGCGGAAGGCGATGTCCTTCGAAGCACCAAGGGCGGCGAATGTCTCATGCAGTCCGATCGTGTCGGCCCGAAGCTTCAAAAGGCTGTCCGCGTATCTGCCGGTGATCCTGTCGACCATGGCTGCCGGAACAGGCTTGCCGTCGGCGATCGCCTTGGCCACGGTCTTGTCGAACCGCTTGTCGCGCCGCGTCCGCTCGAGATAGTTCCGCATTTGCGCCGGATCGCCAGACAGCAGTTCATCCCGCGCGGTGGCGACGAATGAGGACTGCGGACCGGTCAGGCCGATGATGCCGCCTTCTCGCCGCCCGGTGACGGCGGAGACACGCCCGACGACAGTGACAGCCGTCTTGGTCGGATTATCGCCTCGTGCCAGCCCGGTTTCCAGCGCTGTCTTGATGGCGTTCTGCTGGTCCTGCACGATGCCGGTAACCAACTGCGCGGAATGCGCCTGTAGCCATTGCTCGGCCGCCAGGTTGCGCGCATCCCAGCGGACCACGATGCGGTGTCCGGATGGGTCGCGAAGCGTGGGCATGCCCTCCACAGTCGCCACGCCGCCCCCGTTGAAAGCGGCTCGGATCGCCTCATCCAGCGGGCGGAAGGCGGCCGGGTCAAGGTGCATGGCGTTGATCGCGCCGTTGATGTCGCCGCGCTCCAGGCGCTCTACGATCCGGCGCAGCACGATGTTGCTGGTGATGTCGTCGATCGCTTCGATGAAGGCGGCGCGGACGGCCGGCTCGAATTGTGAGACGAGGATATCGAAGCGCTGGCGTGGCGTGAGGCGGACGAGCATTGACTAAACCCCATGTCGTGTGCTGCTCTCGCGGACTGCTTGGGAGGGGAAAATGGGCGAATATCCGCAACTGGAAGCATTCTGTTCTTTGCCGGTCGATACACGAGGGTGGCAATACAAGTCAGACGAGTACGGTCGCCTTCAAATTCGGTTTCCAGATCCGAAACAGGCCCTTGGATCATTTCGCATACGAGCCTTTGACGGCACAGCCATCATACCCCTCCGCTATCGGGCCATGTTCATGGTCGAAGGGAATAAGGGAGTTGTGACCTCAAACCCAGTCTCCTACCCGACATTCGCTCCCGAAAACGGGCGCTCGTGTCAGTTCCTGAAGGCGATCAATATCACCGTTGACCACCCCGATTTCGACTTAGCTTACGAAGGTACAGTTTCGTACTTTCAACAGCCCATTCAGACGCCGGTCGGCCCGGTTCGCTCAGGCGTCTGGCTCGGCAACCAAAGTACGGATTTGCAAAGGGCGTGGCTAAGCGAAATACGGTTCACAATTAGCCGACGCTTTGTGGGCGAGGCCAACGCGCCTCCTATTGAGAGCACCACGCCTTCCACGCCACCGTCGGACCCGCTGCCGGGATAGGCGTCAGATTGGTGATGACGCGCTCGGCGCCATCGATGATGATAATGTCTGTCAGCACCGGCTCGACCTCTGGCCCTGCGAACGTCACCATGTCGCCAGTCTCGACGATGAGGATGCCGTTCTCGTAGCGCTGGTGCAGGCGCTTAACGGCGGCGCTGAGCGGCCATGTCGTCACCGTCGGCTCAACCGGCACCCATGGCTGGTCAGGATCGACAACGCCGGGCGTCTCGCGCTTCAACTGCACGGTGCCCTGCCCTAGCCCGCCGGCGGCGTCTGGCTGGAGCAGTTCAGTGACCATCTCGGCCATGTCGTCATAGAAGCCGGCCACGTCACACAACCATGATGGCAGGGAACCCTGTCACCGGTCCGATCAGCGGCGCCAACAATCCCTCGATGATGGTCGAGACGGGCGCGTCGGGTGCGAAGATGTTGCCAT
>NZ_VFWS01000222.1:0-2732 GCF_006443065.1 Mesorhizobium sp. B1-1-5
GCTTCGCTCCTGCTCCGCCCTGGAATGACGATCGCGATGGGCGTTTTCGGCCAATCTCCAACGCATGCCGCCTACCAACGCAAACAGAGCCGACCGGTCAAAATCCCTGTGCAGTGCCACTATTTCCCTCCTAGCTGTTGGGCGAGCAGGAAGCCGGAACCTGCGCCCGTGCCGGCGCCGGGCCATGTCGCCGCGCCGGTGAGGTAGAGGTTCGAGACCGGCGTGTTCCAGCGCGCGAAGCCGCGCGCCGGGCGGAACAGGAAATTCTGCGCCAGGTGATGGCTGCCGCAGATCTGGTCGCCGCCGACGAGGTTCGGGTTTTCGCGCTCGAGGTCGAGCGGCGAGAAGATCGCGCGGCCAAGAATCTTTTTGCGCAATCCCGGCGCATAGCTCTCTAGGATGTCGAGCACGCGCTCGGCATAGGCGTCCTTGACCGCGTCCCAATGCGCCGGCGCGATCTTGCCGGCGGCATCGCCGAGGATCTCCGCCGGCAGCATGCGCACCTGCACCCACAGCACATGCTTGCCTGGCGGTGCGCGGGACGGATCGACGGCCGTCGGCTGGCCGACGACCAGCACCGGCTGCTCCGGCATTTGGCCGGCGATCGCCTGCTGATAGACGCGCGACATGGCGTCGAGCGACGGCGCCAGATGCACATAGGCGAACTGGCGAAGCTCGGCACCGGCGCTCCAGTCGGGCAGGTCGTCCAGCGCCAGATGGATCATCATCGTGCCCGGCGCGTGGCGGAATTTCCTCATCGCCGCATCGAAGCCGGCGTCGCCGGAGCCGTTGGGCAGAAGCTTTCCCGGCAGCGCTTTCGGCGCGACACCAGCGATAACGGCCTTGGTCGCGACGTGGGTTTCGCCGGATGCCAGCCGAACGCCGGCCGCCCTGCCGCCAGCGACGATGATCTCCGCGACGTCCGCTGCAGCGGCGATCTTTCCCCCGGCGGCGGTCGTCATGCCGGCAAGCGCCCGGATGATAGTATCGGCGCCGCCTTTGCCCAGCACCATGCCGAAACTCTGGTTGGCCATCGATTCCAGATAAGGGAACACGGCGCCGCCGGCGATGTCAGGCGCGAAATCGAGATGCATACCCCAGGCCGCGAGTGTCGTTCGCACATGCGGCGTTTCGAAATTCTCCTCCAGCCACGCGCGCGGCGATGACAACAGCAATCGAGCCGTATCGAGCGCGCCGGCCAGGCCCTTTTTGCGCCAGAGATTCCAGCCCGTGCCGGCAAGCGCCCTTGCGCTCATCGGCGAGCCCAGCAGGCGGAACAGATGCTCGGCTTCCCCCGGAAAAGCGCCGACCAACCGGCGCCATGTGGCCGCGTCCGCGGCCGAGAAAGCGGCCAGTCGCGACGCTGTCTTTTCGAGATCATTGCTGACGCCGAACCATGTCCCGTCCGGGAAGGTGCTGGCGAAACAATCGGCCACGGGCGCGAATTCCAGTCCGTGGCTTTTCAATTCATTTGCATATTTCCGGTGGAAGGCCGAGCCGGCGAAGAGGCTCAAATTCATCGCGCCGAAATCGTGCCGGAAGCCGGGAAGCGTGTATTCGGCGGTCCGTACCGCGCCGCCGATTGCCTCGCTGCGTTCGAAAACCGCTATTTTCCAGCCTTTGAGCGCCAGATGCGCGGCGCATGCCAGACTGTTGTGGCCTGCCCCAACAAAGATGGCGTCGAACTCGCTCACGCCCCGCCCCAAAAATGCTTTATGCTTAAAGATAATTGCAGATGCATATGTTTTCGTCTAGTAGGTATATTAAGGGCCGCAACGAGCCTTGAAGGTCACGAACAAGAGGGAACAAAAGATCATGGACACGCAGAAACTCCTCGGCGAGGTCGCCGGCCAGCTGCTTTCGGGCGCCATCAAGGTGGTCGACCTGACGGCGCCGCTCGGGCCGAACACGCCGCTGATCAAGCTGCCGCCGGAACTCGCCGTCGACACGCCGAAGGTCGAGATCCACGAGATCTCCAAATACGACAAGCACGGCCCGTGGTGGGCCTGGAACTGGCTGAAGCTCGGCGAGCATTCGGGCACGCATTTCGACGCGCCGCAGCACTGGATCACCGGCAAGGACTATCCGGACGGCGCCACCGACACCATTCCGGCACAGAATTTCATCGGCCCGGTCAACGTCATCGACTGCTCGAAAGAATCCGCCGCGGACCACGATTTCCTGCTCACCGTCGACCACATCAAGGCCTGGGAGGCCAGGCACGGCGCCATCAACCCCGGCGAGTGGGTGGTGATGCGCACCGACTGGTACAAGCGCAACGGCTCCGAAGCCGAGTTCCTCAATGCCAACGAGACCGGCCCTCACACGCCGGGACCGACAGCGGAAGCCATCCAGTTCCTGATAGCCAAGGACATCAAGGGCTGGGGCTCGGAGACGATCGGCACCGATGCCGGCAAGGCCGGCGGCATGGAGCCGCCGTTCCCGGCGCACACACTGATGCACAAGGCCAACCGCTATGGGCTGGCCAGCCTCTGCAATCTCGACCAGCTGCCGCCGAAGGGCGCGATCCTGATCGCCGCGCCGCTCAAGATCGAGCGCGGCACCGGCAGCCCGATCCGCGCCTTGGCGCTGGTGCCGGGCAAATAGGCGAGGCGACGGTCTTCGGGAGAAGATCATGCTTGCGGGCGATGGAGTGATGGAGTCGAGGCGGCCGTTCTGCAGCGCTGGCGCTCTACGGCGCCCCCCTCTGTCCTGCCGGACATCTCCCCCTC
>NZ_VFWS01000223.1:0-2686 GCF_006443065.1 Mesorhizobium sp. B1-1-5
CTACACCTCCGCCAAGGGACAAACCCCGGCCGAGGCGCTCTACGATGGGACTTTGCCTGTGTTTCCTGAGTCTCGCAGGTGTGGCCTTAAGTCGCAAACTATTGGCCTCAGAAGCGGGGCGGTCGGACTTCATTGACGGCGCGACAAGCACCATATGCTGATCCAAAGCCCTCCAAACGAGAGAAGCTCGCCCGACGTCGCACCGCGGTCGTCAGCCAGCAATGGCTATGGACTAAAGGAACCTGGAAACCATCATGCCTGAAAATATCAGACTAACGTCAAGAGACGTTCCCCTCATTCAGCTCGGCGTATACCAGTGCCGCTTCCCGGTGAGCGAAGACCCGTCAGTACCTGGCGGCTACCGTTTTTGTGCCGGGGCGACTTCGCCTGATCGCGTCTACTGCGATCACCACCACAGCATCGTGACTGCCGTCGACCCTCGTCGAGCCCGCTCGGGTCCCCATTTGCCCCAACGGCGCGCCGCGTAAATTACGTTTGAGCGCTCCGCACGCTGGCAGTCGCGTCACCTCATCGGTATGATGTTGTCCTCAAATCTTTTTTGCAATTCGGCAACCCCATTTCAATCAACGAAGCGCGTCCTGTCAGACTTGAGGACGACGGTGGCGAACTCGGGCATTTCCAGACCTTGGCGCACCTTGGCATCAAGATCCTGCTCGGCCGCCTTGATGGCGGCGAGCCGCGCCAGCACGGTCCTAGCCTCCAGGCGGGGTACCACGGCGACGCCATCGCGGTCGCCGATCAGTATGTCTCCCGGCGAGATAGTCACGCCTCCCAGCACCACCGGAAAACCGACTGTGCCTGGACCATTGCGCGCCGGCGAGTTCGCGATAACGCCAGCACAGTAAACCGGCAACCCGACCGCCTCGATCCCGATAACATCGCGCACGAGGCCGTCGGTGACGAAGCCGGCGACCCCCTTATTGCGCGCCATGCCAAGCACGAGATCCCCGGTGACGGCCGCCCCGGCAAAGCTGTCGGTGGCCGCAATGATGACATCGCCACTTACGGCGACGTCCAGCGCCCCAAACAGCGCGAGATTGTCGGAAGGGCCGCACTGACAGGTCACGGCGACGCCGACCAGCGTAGCAGCAGCTGGTGATAGCGGCTTGATCGCATGGTGCAAGGCTCCGCGCCCGCCCATGGCGTCGACGACCTGGCTGACGGGCACGCCGGAAAAGGCACTGGTGATGTCTGCCGCAGGCCGTTCGAAACGGCGCTTGATAGTGAGCAGCGGCGGGTCTTCAATCATGTGGCAGCCTCGTAGCTTGAACGAACGAAAGACAGTCTGGACCGAGGTCGCTAAGGCTCCGTGCCCCCATCAGCCCCATGACCCGGTCGATCTCCTTGCGGTAAAGTTCGAGCACGTGTCGCACCCCATCTTCGCCGGCGACCGCGAGCCCCCATAGCTGTGGCCGGCCGATCAGACAGCAGGACGCTCCGAGCGCCAACGCCTGGACGATGTCGGAGCCCCTCCTAACGCCGCCGTCAATCAGTACAGGTATGCGGCCATCGACAGCCGCGACCACCGCAGGCAGCGCGTCGAACGACGCGACGGCACCGTCAAGTTGGCGTCCGCCGTGATTGGACACGCTGACGCCGTCGATACCGCGCGCCACGGCCTCCGTGGCTTCTCCGGGATGCAGGATGCCCTTCAGCAACAACGGTCCGGACCAAACGGTGCGCAGCCAGTCGACGTCGGCCCAGGACAGACCAGGGTCGAGCAGTGCGGCCATGCGGCCCGCCAGCGCGCCAACCGTCGCCGTCTCGCCGGGACGCAGGTAGTTGCCGAAGGTCAGTTTCGGAAGCCGGGTGCGCATGCGCAGCAGCCACGCCGCCTTGGTGGCGGCCGCCAGCGTCCCTGCCACACCGAAGCGCGGCGGGATGGAAAACCCGTTGCGGATGTCGCGTTCCCGGTTGCCGAGCAGCTGGTTGTCGACGGTGAGCACCAGCGCGCCGTATCCTGAGGCACTCGCCCGATCCACCATTTCCCGGGTGAAGCCGCGATCGGTGTAGATGAACACCTGCATCCATCGCGGGCTGGTCCCGGTGGCTGCTATGTCCTCCAGTGTGCAGGCCGAGCCGTGACTGGCGCAGTAGAAGGTGCCAGCGGCTGCCGCTGCTCGGGCTGCCGCGCACTCGCCGTCGGGCCAGAACAGACCAGCCAGGCCAGTTGGCGCGATACCGAGCGGGATGGCGAGCTTTGCGCCGAAAAGATCAAGGGAGAGATCCCGTGTCGCTGCACCGTTGAGGGGCCTCGGCAGGATAGCAACGTCGTTGAACGCCTGTTCGTTGCGGCGCAGCGTTCGCTCATCCTCGGCGCCGCCGTCGGCGAAGTCGAACACCGGGCGCGGCAACGTCCGCAGTGCGGCGTCGCGCACCGCGGCGATGCTGTACAGGCGCTTCAGCGCCGCCGTCGAAGCAGGTGATTCTGCAACGCCCGCACCGCCGTTGGCCCGAGGGCCTGTGTTCGAGATAATCGAGGAACTACTCACGGTTTCTTACCGCCGATGCGACCGTAATGCGTCGGTCCTCCGCCCCCCGGAACACGCACACAGCAGAGCGTGCCGTCGAAGGAGGGGTCGCTGCCGGTCTCCATCACGCCGGCATTTGTCACCCAAAGCATCTCGCCGGAGAAGACGCAGTTGGTCGTAGCCTTGCCGCAGAT
>NZ_VFWS01000224.1:0-2618 GCF_006443065.1 Mesorhizobium sp. B1-1-5
GATCGAAGGCGAGGGGCTGGTCGAGAATGCGCGCACGGTTGGGGCCTATACGGGCGAGCTGCTGCGCGCCTTGCAGGGTCGCCACGCCATGGTCGCCGATGTCAGGCATAACGGTCTTTATTTCGGCGTCGAGTTGACTGCGGAGGGGGACGAGGCGCTGGCCTCCACCAGGACGTCGGCGGTCGTCGAAGCCATGCGCGAGGACGGCGTGCTGATCTCGTCGTGCGGTCCGCGCGGCAACGTGCTGAAGATCAGGCCGCCGCTGCCGTTCGCCAGGGACAATGCCGAGCAACTTGCCGAAACGCTCGATCGCACCCTGTCGCGCTGGTGAGGGGATAGGAAAGGGGGCGGCGATCGACATGCTGAAGCTCGAACATCAGACCCTGAACGACCGCGCCTATGGCGCGCTCAAGCAGGAGCTGATTTCGGGCGGCTTCAGCCCGGGCCAGACATTGGTCATCCGCAAGCTTGCCGAGACGTTCGGCATTTCGACGACGCCGATCCGCGAGGCGCTGCAACGGCTCGTCGCCGAGCGGCTTCTGGAATTGCAGAACAACCGCTCGATCATCGTGGCCTTGCTGTCAGCCCCCGCCTTCGAGGAACTGACGCGCATCCGCGTCGCGGTGGAGGGGCTGGCGGGCGAGATGGCCGCCTCGCGCATCACCGAAGACGGGCTGGTCGACATACAGGCCACGCTGGCGGGCATGCAGCGCGCGATCGAGGCGGGCGACTCCGGGGCCTATCTCGCGCTCAACGAGGCCTTCCACTTCGCCATCTACCGGCATGCCGGCGCGCCGATCCTCCTCAACATGATCCGTGATCTCTGGGGGCGGGTTGGGCCCTATCTCAAGCTCCTGATGCAGGCTGAGCGCTACAAACCCCAGTCGAACGAGGCGCATCGCAAGATCGTCGCGGCATTGGCGCAGCGCAACGGCGCCGACGTCAGGACCTCCATAGAACAGGACATCGCCACGGCGGCAGCGGTGCTGGCGGGGAACCTTCGCGCGGCCGAATGACGACGCGATCCCGTCGCGCCCCGGCGATCGGCCTATCCGGTCTTGTCCAGCCGGTCGCGAAGCATGCTCCACGGCAGCAGCGCGTTCGGCGCGAAGCGCAGCAGGCTGTGGAACGGCATCGGCGACGGTGGCCCGAAGGGCAGCGGCAGATCGCGGGCGTCGGTTCCACCAGCCCAATCCGCAAGCACCTTGCCCAGGGCCGTGGTCATGGCGATGCCGCGGCCGTTGCAGGCGCGACCCGCGCTCAGCCCCGGTCCGAGAGAGCTGAGGTGGGGCCGGAAATCGGGTTCGACCGCAGCCATGCCCGACCAGCCATAGGCGAGCGGCGGCAGGTCCGGGAGCTCGAGATGCCGGGCCAGCCGCCGCCGGATCGTCTGCGGCAGGCGTCGTTCCGCACCCGCGCCGAAGACATGCATGCCGCCGCTGATCAGCCGGTTTTCGGCATCGAAGCGGTAGGTGAAGAGATTGCGTCTCGTGTCGCCGACGCCTTGCCCGTAGGGCAACAGGCGGCTGCGCACCTCGCGCGGCAGCGGCGCCGTCGCGATTTGGAAGATTTTCAGCGGGAAATAACTTTTCCGAAGCTCCGGATTGAGCCGTCCGCCATAGGCGTTGGTGGCGATCAGCACCTTTCCGGTGCGCACCGAACCCGTTTGCGTCTTCAGCGACCAGCCGTCCGCGATAGGGTCGATCGCGACGACGCGCGTGTGCTCGAACAGACGCGCGCCGGCTTTTTCCGCCACGTCGGCCAGGCCGCGCGCATAGGCGACCGGATTGAGCACGCCGCCGGAACGGTCCATCCAGCCGCCGGCATAGCCGCGCGCGCCGGTTAGCGCCTCCGTTTCTTGCCGGTCCAACACGACAGCCGGCCGGCCGCGCTGCGCCCATTGCCCTGCGCGTGATTTGACCTTTTCGAGCGCAACAGGGGAATGTGCCGGCTGGATCCAACCGCTCTGCACCGCGTCGCACTCGATGCCGTGCCGCCTGATCAGGCCGAAGACCAGATCGGCGCTGCCGGCCGCGAATTCGATCAGCCTCTCGCCGCGCTCGGGTCCAAGATGGGCCTTTATCGCATCCGGATCCATTTTGGCGAAGTTCGGCACGATGAAGCCGGCATTCCTGCCGGTAGCGCCCCAGGCGATGGTTTCGGCCTCGAGAACGGCGACCGAAAGACCTCTGGCCGCGGCATGCAAGGCCGTCGAAAGGCCGGTGAAGCCGCCGCCGACGATGGCAAGGTCGACATCGAGCTCGCCTTCCAGCGCCGGGCGGAGGCGGGTCTCACGGCTGACCGCGTGCCAAAGCGAAAGCGCTTCCTGCCGGGCCATTGCGGTCACGAGCCGCTCTCGCCGGCGGCCACCTTCGCCCGCTTGCCGAGCCGTGCCCGCCGCGGCCGTTCCCCGAACAGTCCGGTGGGGCGGACCAGGAGGATAATGCACAGCATGACGCCGAATGCCACGATCTGCAGGGATGCGGCGCGGGCCTGTTGCTCCGGCGGGAACAGCGCGCTGGTGAGCGTGCCCGACCCGGCCCATATCCCCCAGACCAGGATGCTGCCGATGACGCCACCGAGATTGCTGCCCGAGCCGCCGACGATCAGCATCACCC
>NZ_VFWS01000225.1:0-2594 GCF_006443065.1 Mesorhizobium sp. B1-1-5
GCGCCTGTGGGATCGCGTCCAGGGCAAGGTTGGCGGGCCGGTGCCGAAGGGTCTCAAAAAGGAAAAGGCTGAATGGCTGAAGCCGGGTCTTGTCGGCCGTGTGAAATTCCTCAAGGGTGAGGAAAAGCTGCGGCATGCGAAGCTGCTGGAATACCGGGAGAATGAATGATGGCAGTAGCCAAGAAGGACCAGGAGCGCGTCACCTACGCCTGGATGTACGGCTCCCAGGCTCAAAAGGACGGCAAGGAGCGCGCGGTACCCGCCTACTGGCAGGAATTCGCAGACGCCTGGCTCCAAGGCTTTGATGGCCAGCCCATCGCCGGCGCGGGCAAGGTCTCACCAATCAGCGACCAGATGGAAGCAGAGATCGACGAGGCCGGCGTCGAGAAAAGCTAAATCGACTTGCCGGCACGGATCATGGCGCGCGCAATTGCCAACTGTGCCTCCGTCCTGGCGTTCTCCTTCTGGGTCATATTATCGGCCGCGATGAGCCGTCGCAGCGATTGCATGATTTCGCCTCGCGTCCATCCGACCTCGAGCATGCAATCTACGATGGCTTGAAATCCCGGCTCCATAGCCTCTTGGCAATCGATCGATCGGTCCGGATATTCTTCCTGGTGTTTAGGCGGATTGATCATCGTGCAGCTCCTAAAGATAATGATCACCGTCAGCCCGATGCGCCAGACAGAACCAGTGTGGCTCTCGTCGCGGCCGAGCAAAGCCGAACGGCGCCCGCAGACCGCACCCGGCATGTTCGCAGACGTGGTTTTCAATCCGCATGCGCTCGCGGGGTACCGCGGTCATGCCATCAGCAAGTCTGGCCGGTTCGTCGCTCATCCGAAGCGCTTGCCGAGAGGAGAAGCCTTGAGCGCGTCGAGCTGATCCTGAAGGCGGCCGTTCAGCACGATCATCTCCTTCAGGGCTTTCATCATGTCGCCCTTGTGCAGGACAACGAACTTGTCGGCTACGGCTTGCAATGCTGCTTCCTGGCGGCTGTCGAGAGTGATGACGCGGTCTGCCATGGGGCTATCCTCCACTGCTTAGAACAATGAGCCCTGCTGTGGCGCCTGTTGCGGGAATTTGATCTGCGTCGCTGGCTTGTCGACGATCACGAGGGCATCGTCGGGCGCGGGGCGCTGCAACTTCTTCGCCTCCGACAAGGGCGCGGTAAGCCAGGTCTCGATCTCTTCCTCGCTCGTCAGGATCACTGGCATGGCCTTCTCGTGGATCGGCTTGATCAGCGCGTTGGGCGCGGTCGTCATGAAGCCGTAGAGCTCGAAGTCGCCCGGACCATCCTTGACCTTGCGCACGCCATGCCAGGGCGTCCACAGGCCCGCGAAGAAGAATAAGGGACGCTCCTCGTTCAGCGCGAACCAGTAGTTCCGCTGGATACCGGTTTCGGGGTCTTTGTCGCCAGGCGCCGGGGACGGCTCGGCGAAGCTGGTTACGGGAACCACGCAGCGATGCTCGATCCCGACATATTGCTGCCAGTGGCCATACTGTGGATTTCGAATGTTCGTGGTGCCGTAGTCGGCGGCGCCTTTCACGCGCTCGGCAGGCGTCGGCATGCCCCAGAGAAGGTTGGCCACCTCGCGCTGCCCATCCGTGGCGTTGCGAACTACCGGGCCGGGCCTGTTCGGATAGATGTCGATCGACGGTTCGAGGTTGCCGAGGACATCCCGGAGGGCACGCGTCCACTGGCGTATGGCCTCTTGGCTGGTGGTGAGATTGTAGAGATTGCACATGTCTTGCCCCTAGTTGCGCAGGATCTCGGGAACGCTCAACGGCCCCAGGTCGAGGATGCGCTTGTATTCGCCCGTGCGGCGCCAGGCACCCCGGATCTTCCCATTCTCCCGATCGCGCTTCGGATCGAACACGTCGCCGCCAAAATGGTCAAGGAAGGCCTGCGCCGCGGCGGGGTCGGAAAAGCAGTGGATGCGATAGTCCTCATATTTGCCGCTCGGCCATATCGCCTGCACCCGCCTTATCTGAGGCTTGACGCCGATGTCCTGGCAGAACTGCGTGATCATGGTCAGGTTCCGGTCCGTGCAGATGTCATCCGGCAAGGCAACCTGGTGCGGCCAATCCCGATCGATGACCGATGGCGCCGGCGTGACGCGATTGCGTTTCGGCATCAGTGTAAGGACGGCTTGTCGGTAGCTGCCTCTAGCGCGTTGATTGCATCGCGCACAGCTCGGCGCTTCGGTTCGATGGGCTCATCAGGGCGACGATGCGCAAGGGCTAGGGCGGTGAAGGCCATAGACAGGTCGCCAATAAGGTCGCGCATTGAAAGCTGGTCAACGACCTCGGCAGCAACCCGCCAAGCCAAAATAGCGTCCTCCCCGTTCAACGTGTCCTTGCCATTTTGCTCGAGATGTTCGCGAAGCATCGCCAGCGCTGTCGAACGATCGGCGAGCTGCGTCTCGGGATCGGTCAACAACTCGAGCCTTACCGATATGGGCATGCGGCTCTCCCGCCAGCCGCCACAACAGGCCTCCAATGCTGCCGCATGGGCTTGCCCCCAAGCACTTGCGGCGCGGGATGCCGAATGGTCAGGGCCATCTTCGGGCGGACCGTTGATGTCCCAACCTTCA
>NZ_VFWS01000226.1:0-2545 GCF_006443065.1 Mesorhizobium sp. B1-1-5
CAGAGGGGGGTGCCTCGCGCTGAAGTCAAAGTCACGGCTCGCCCTGCCCGATCGCTTCCTTGCGGCGCGCCATATAGGCTTCGAGCGCTTCGCGCACAGCGGGATCCATCGCCGGCTGGACATACTCCTCCAGCGCCTTCTTCCACAGCCGCGTCGCGCGCGCCGTCGTGTCGAGCGCGCCCGCCTCCTGCCATGCCTCGTAATTCTGCCAGTTGGAGAGCATCGGCTGGTAGAAGGCGGTGGCGTAGCGCTCCAGCGTGTGCGGCTCGCCGAAGAAATGGCCGCCGGTCGGCACCGCGCCCAGCGCTTCCACCGCAAGCTCCGCCTCGTCGACCACGATCGGCCGCAGGAATTCCATCATGTGCTGGATCATCTCGACGTCGATGATGAGCTTTTCGAACGAGGCCGTCAGCCCGCCTTCCTGCCACCCGGCGGCGTGGTAGACGAGATTGCCGTGGCCGAGCACGGCGCCCCACAAGGCCATCAGCGTCTCGTAGGCGCCCTGCGCATCGGCGGCATTGGAGGCCGAGCCCGGCGTCGTGCGATAAGGCAATTGGTAGCGCCGCGCCAGCTGTCCCGAAGCGATGTTGGCCTTGGTGTTTTCCGGCGTGCCGAAGGCCGGCGCGCCCGACTTCATGTCGACATTGGAGGTGAAGGCGCCATACATCACCGGCGCGCCCGGACGCACCAGCTGCGTCAGCACGATGCCGAACAGCGCCTCGGCGTTCTGCTGCGCCAGCGCACCGGCCAACGTCACCGGGCTCATCGCTCCCATCAGCGTGAACGGCGTCACCGCCACCGACTGCCCGTATTCGGCCATGGTCATCAGCCCTTCGGCCATCATCTCGTCGAAGCGGCGCGGCGAGTTGACCGAAATGATGGTGGTGACGCCGGGATTGTCGCGCATCTGGTCCAGCGTCAGCCCGCGCGAAATCGCCATCATCTCGATGCCGTCGAGCGCCCTGCCCCGCCCGATCGCCGAGACGTGGAAACATTTGTCGGTCAGCGTCAGATTGGCGAAATAGGTGTCCATATGCCTGGTGTTCGCCGGCAGCTCGATCGGCGCGCAGACCTGGTTGCCCAGCATGTGGATGCAGTTGAAATGCTGCGCCAGCCGGACGAGGTCCGAGTAGTCGGCGAGGTTGCCGGCGCGACGGCCGCGCTCCATGTCGTGCACATTGGGCGGGCCGGCGACGAGCGTGAAGTTGATGGTGCTGCCGCCAAGATGAATGGCGTGGTCTGGGTTTCGGGGCGTCAGCGTATAGGCCGAGCGCGTCGACTTCAGCACCTCCTCGACCATGCCGCGATCGACGCGCACATTCATCGAGCCGTGGTCGACCTTGGCGCCGGCGCGCTCGAACAGCGACAGGGCGCGTGCGCT
The DNA here is from genome assembly GCF_006443065.1 of Mesorhizobium sp. B1-1-5. Taxonomy (NCBI): domain Bacteria; kingdom Pseudomonadati; phylum Pseudomonadota; class Alphaproteobacteria; order Hyphomicrobiales; family Phyllobacteriaceae; genus Mesorhizobium; species Mesorhizobium sp. B1-1-5. The sequence continues at coordinate 1,382 of NZ_VFWS01000226.1, forward strand.
CATCACTTCGATGCCGAAATTCTCCAGTATGTGCATCGATGCCTGGTGGATGGCTTCGATTTGATCGCCGGACAGCAGCGCCATGGGCGGATAGGGATTCTCCACCCGCCGTGCCGGCAGTTGCGGGATGGCGGCTGGTCCCCGGTTGCTGGTGCGCTCGGCGCCGCGCTTGCGTCTTGGTTCGCTCATGCCCGCATCAGAGCGCCGGCATCGCATGCGGGCTGTCAGGAATTCGTCATTTGCCGGCGTGATTTTAGCCAAGGCGGCATTTTTCAAAATTGATGAAAAGAATAGCGTCACAAATGGTCGCAATAACTATACTCGGTTCCTCGCGCTTCCCCCGCCCCGCGTTAAGGAACCGCGCAACACTCCCTTTATGATTTCGGCCTATTCGTCTTCCAATGCGTAGGTCGAGTTTTAATAAAATTGTCGCTGTCTCCGTGCTGCTGGCGCTTTCGGCCTGCGCGACGGCGCCCAGTCATATCAACAATGTCTGCGCGGTCTTCGACCAGAATGACGGCTGGTTCGACAACTGGCAGTCCGCCGCCGAGCGGACCGAGCGGAAATACGGCGTTCCCGTCCCCGTGCTGATGGCGACGGTGCGCAAGGAATCTGGCTTCAAGAGCAATGCCCGCCCGCCGCGCACCAAGCTGCTCGGCTTTATCCCGTGGACGCATGTCTCGAGCGCAACCGGCTACTCACAGGCGCTCGACGGCACCTGGTCGCAATATCAAAGCGAGACCGGCAACTGGGCGGCGCGCCGCACGCGCTTTGCCGACGCCATCGATTTCGTCGGCTGGTACCATTCCAAGACGGCCGATACGTTCGGCGTCGCCCGCAACGACACCTACAATCTCTACCTGGCCTACTATCTCGGCTGGACCGCCTACGGCCGCGGCAATCGCGGCGACGCCGGCGTTCAAGGCTACGCGCACGCCACCGACCAGATGGCGCGCGATTACGCCGCGCAGATTCGGCAGTGCGGCAGCTAGCACCCTGACAAAGGGATTTTTGAAAGGTTTCGGTTTGTCTTGGTGCAAGATTTCCGTTCATTTGCGTGAGATCAGCGCAAACGCCGGAGATTGGCTGAAGCCGCCCCAACCTCGTCATTCTATGGCGGAGCAAGGAGCGAAGCGACGCGCGCAGACCATAGAATCCATTCCG
>NZ_VFWS01000227.1:0-2527 GCF_006443065.1 Mesorhizobium sp. B1-1-5
CGCTGGCGTTCCCTGGAACACCCCTCATCCGTCTCGGCGCTGCGCGCCGATCCACCTTCTCCCACAAGGGGAGAAGGAAAAAGGGCGCTACACCAGCCCCCTCTTCACCATCATCGCCTCAGGCGACGGCATCTTGCCCCGGAAGGCCGTATAAAGCTCCTCCGGATCCTTCGACCCACCCGCGGCGTAGATGTTCTTCAGAAGCCGCTCGGCGAGTTCCGGATTGAAGGCATCGCCCGTCTCCTCGAACGCCGAGAAGGCGTCGGCGTCGAGCACTTCCGACCACATGTAGGAATAATAGCCGGCTGAATATCCGTCGCCGGCGAAGACATGGCCGAAATGCGGGGTGCGGTGGCGCATCGCGATCGTGTCGGGCATATGCAGCTTTTCGAGCGTCTCGGCCTCGTAGCGAAGCGGCTCCGCCGGCGCGTCCGGCCGCGCATGATAGGCCATGTCGATCAGCGCCGAGGCGGTGAACTCGACCGTCGCGAAACCGGCGCCGAAGGTGCGGGCGGCGAGCATCTTGTCGAGCAGCGCCTTCGGCATCGGCTTGCCGGTCTTGACGTGCAGCGCATGCTTTTCCAGCACCGCCGGCACGGTCAGCCAGTGCTCATAGAGCTGCGAGGGCAATTCGACGAAATCGCGGCTGACCGAAGTGCCGGAAACCGACGGCCAGGTAACGTCGGTCAGCATGCCGTGCAGCGCGTGGCCGAACTCGTGGAAAAGGGTCTTGGCCTCGTCGACCGACAGAAGTGCCGCCTCGCCGGCCGGCGGCTTGGCGAAATTCATGATGTTGTAGATCACCGGCTTGGCGCCGTCGCCGAGCTTGTAGCCGGACCGAAGCGCGCTCATCCAGGCGCCGGAGCGCTTTGACGGGCGCGCAAAATAATCGGCGAGGAAGAGGCCGCGTTCGCTGCCGTCGGCATTCTTCACCACGAAGACACGTGCGTCGGGATGCCAGGCTGTAATGCCCTTCTTCTCTTCGAAGGTAATGCCGAACAGGCGTGTCGCGACATCGAAGCAGGCTTCGATGACACGTTCGAGCTGCAGATAAGGCTTCAGCTCCGCCTCATCAAAGGCGAATTTCTCGGCACGCAGCTTCTCCTGGTAGAAGCGCCAGTCCCAGGCCGCGAATTTCTCGTTGCTGCCGGCATTCGCGGCCAGCCGCTCCAGTTCCTTCTGGTCGGCCGCGGCCTTCTCCAGCGCCTTTTCCCAGACTGGGTCGAGCAGCTCGTGCACGGCCTTCGGCGTTTTTGCCATCGTGTCGTCGAGCTTCAGCGCCGCGAAGGAATCGTAGCCCAGCAGCTTCGCCTTCTCGGCGCGCAGCTTCAGCATGTCGCGCACGACATCGGTATTGTCGGAGGCGCCGCCATTCTGGCCGCGCATGATGAAGGCTTTGAACGCGATCTCGCGCAGGTCGCGGCGCTCGGAAAATGTCGAGAACGGCTCGTAGATCGAGCGCGACAGCGTCACCGCGTAACGGCCCTTCTGGCCGCGCATTTCGGCCGCTTCCGCCATCGCGCTCTTCAAAAAGTCCGGCAGGCCGGCAAGGTCGGCCTCGTCGAGGAACAGCGCCCAGTCACGCTCGTCGGCCAGCACGTTCTGGCCGAATTTGGTGCCGAGCGAGGAAAGTTCCTCATTGATGGCCGCGAGCCGCTTCTTGCCTTCTGCGTCCAGTTTAGCGCCCGACCGGACAAAGCCTTTCCAGGTCTTCTCCAGAACGCGCAGCGTTTCGGCATCGAGCTTGAGGCTGTCGCGCCGCTGATAGAGGTCGTCGATGCGGGCAAACAGTTTTTCGTTCATCGAGATCGCCGAGAAATGCCGCGACATCTTTGGCGAAACCTCGCGCTCCATCGCCTGGATCGTGTCATTGGTATGAGCGCCGGCGCGGCACCAGAAGATCGACGAGACACGGTCGAGCGCTTCGCCGGCAAGCTCGAGCTCGGCAAGTGTGTTCTCGACGGTCGGCGCCTCGCTGCTGCCGGCGATCGCGTCGATCTCGGCCTGATGCGCCGCCAGCGCCGCGTCGAAGACCGGCCCGAAATCATTGTCGCCGATGCGCGAGAAATCCGGCAGGCCGAGCGGCCCTTGCCAGACGGTCAGCGGATGGGCGGCGAGATCGACGGTTTTTGAAGATGACATGATTATTCCGGTGGGCTGATTTGGAGGCGGGCTGCCTCGGATGTAGGGCGATGCCGCGCGACGCGCAACTTGGGTAGCTCCGGGGGTTCGCCTTAGGACATTCAAGGGGTAAGACGATTCGCCGTTTCCGTGAAACGATGAAACGCGCTGGTTCATCGCAAGCGCTGGAGATTGGCTGAAACCTTCCGAACCTCGTCATCCACGGGCGGAGCGGGAGCGAAGCGGACGCGGAGACCCGAGGATCCATTCCGTGACCTTAGCCGAGGAACGCAGCGGAGCAGAATTCTGCACAGTGGCAACGCCTCGACGTCACGGAATGGATCCTCGGGTCTGCGCCGCGTCGCTTCGCTCCTTGCTCCGCCCTAGAATGACGATCGCGACGGGC
>NZ_VFWS01000228.1:0-2479 GCF_006443065.1 Mesorhizobium sp. B1-1-5
AGCAGCGTCGTCTCGGCCATGTCCGCCTCTCCGCTCAGCCGCTATCGGCTGGGCTGGAACGCCATCATGCTCGGCCTGTTCCTGTCCGGCATCATGCTGCCGATAAGGCTCGCCTCGGTCGAGCTGTTCACGCTGATGCGCAATCTCGGCCTGCTGGATTCCCTGACCGGACTGATCCTCGTCTATTCGGCGATCCGCATTCCCTTCGCCGTCTTCATCTTCGCCAATTTCATGCGCGTCCTGCCCTCCGAACTCGACGAGGCGGCACGCATGGACGGCGCCGGCGAGGTCCGCATCCTGTTCCAGATCATCCTGCCGATGGTGAAGCCGGCGGTGTCGATCGTCGCCATCTTCACGGCGATCGCCGTGTGGAACGACTTCTTCTTCCCGCTGATCTTCATCTTCGACGACCGCTACAAGACCGTGCCGCTGGCCATCAGCGTCTTCGTCGGCCAGTACCGCACCGATTGGGGCCTGGTGTTCGCCTCGCTGGCGATCTCCATGGCGCCGATCCTGATCATGTATTGTCTGCTCGCCCGCCAGATTCGAGAGGGCGTAGGCGCCGGGGGAGGCATGAAATGATCGAGGACAGGATCTATGCCGCCAAATCCATCCTGGTCGTCGGCGCGCATGCCTTCGATGCCGAGGTGATCGCCGGACCGCTGGCGGCGGCCGCCGTAATGAGGGGCGCCACGGTGACGTTCCTGCACCTGAGCATGGGCGAGCAGGGCCATCCGTGCCTGATCCCCGAGCACTATTGCGCTCAGAAGGAAGAGGAAGCGGGCAGGGCCGCCGCTCGCCTCGGCGTCGCCATGCGCAATCTTGGCCTGCATGACGCCTTCCTGCCTTCCGATGACGAGACGGCGCTGAAACTGTGCGATGTCATTCGCGAGCTGAAGCCGGAAGTGGTCATAACCCATTGGCACGGCAGCTGGCACAAGGACCATCGCGCCGCAGCCAAGCTGACGCAGACCGGCATCTTCTTCGCCGCCCTTCCGACTGTTGCGCGCGACCATGCCGCCTTTACGCCGGGCTTGCTGCTGTTCGGCGAGAACTGGGAGGACGATGACGGTTTCCGCCCCGAGCACCTGGTCGACGTCAGCGACGGCTTCGAGGCGTGGAGCGAGGCGGTGCATGAATACGAGCTGGCGCGGGGCCTGAGCAGCTTCCCCTATGTCGATTACTACAGCGCGCTCTACCGTCTGCGCGGCTGCCTGCGCGGCACGCGCCATGCGCAGGCCTTCGCGGCGGCCTCGCATTCCTGGAACGCCGGCAGCGGTCTGTTCGCGCCACCGGCTGCCGGAGGGCGCCGATGACGCGGGTTCTGGCCATCGATCTCGGCGGCACAAATCTGCGTGCCGCCGTCCAGTCCGGCAATGTCAGCGCGCTGGAGAGGCCGAGCCGCGAACCGGCGCCGGCAAGCCTTGATGCCTTCGTCGCCCGTATCGCGGCGCTTTGCGCCGAGGCTGGCGCGGTCAAGGCGTTGGGCCTGGCGGTGCCAGGTCTCGTCGAGGGGTCGGTCTGCCGCTGGATCCCGAATCTCCCTTGGCTCGACGGTGTCGACATCGCGGCGCTGTTCCCGCAATTGCGCGTCGCCGTTGGCAATGACGCGCAGATCGCCCTGCTGGCGGAAGCCGTTGAAGGCAGCGCGAAGGGCATGTCGGATGCGATCCTGCTGGCAATCGGCACGGGCATAGGCTCGGCGGTGCTCGCCAACCACCGCATCGTCGCCGGCACGCATGGCGGCGCCTGCTCGTTCGGCTGGGCCTGCGCCGACATCAAGGACCATGGCGAGGAGCGCAGCGGCTGGCTGGAGCGCGTTGCATCGGGCCGCGCGCTTGACGCGCTTGCCGGCCAGGTCGGCCTTGCCAGCGGCCGCCAGCTGATCGCGGCTGCCCAGGCGGGCGAACTCGCGGCACAGACCTTGCTCGAGCTGCCGGCGCGCCGGCTGGGCACCGCGCTTGCCGGCGCCGTCGCGCTGCTCGACCCCTAGGTGGTCCTGGTTTCCGGCGGCCTTGCCGATGCGCTTGACGTCATCGGACCGCCGCTGCTTGCCGCGCTGCGGCGCCAATTGCCGCCGCATCTGCGCGGCATTTCTCTCAAGGCTGGCGCGTTCGGCCCCGGCGCCGGCCTGGTCGGTGCGGCAGTGGCCGGACAGGCCGGAAGCGGGTGGAGACAGATCCGATGAGTGAAGCCAGTTTTCAGCAGCCGGATCGCAGAAGGCCCGAGCCGCTCTGGTATCAGGTCGAGGAGGCCATCCGCGCCATCGTCAAAAGCGGCGAATGGGCGACGGGCGACCAGATCCCGGCCGAAGACCGGCTGGGCGCGCTGTTCGGGGTCAGCCGCATCACGCTGCGCCACGCTTTGCGCAATCTGGAGGAAAGCGGATTGCTGCGCCGCGAACACGGACGCGGCACCTTCGTGCGCTCCACCACGCTCGTCGCCGGCACCCGCGAACTGACGAGCTTCACTCAGGAGA
>NZ_VFWS01000229.1:0-2476 GCF_006443065.1 Mesorhizobium sp. B1-1-5
GCTGTGCTCGGTGCGCAGCCGGTCCATCACCGACCTGATCGCCGCATCGCTGATCCGGGTTTGCGCTCGCAGTTGGTCCATCGTTCGCGTCTTTCGAAACGGTTTGAAGCAATCGGCCGCAGGAGGGCCGCGCCGGCAGCGGCATGCCATAGACGTTCCGAAGTTTCCACAGAAACTTGAATACATAAGTCATCTTATATATTGAACCGCTACGTCCCGTTGGCGGCCAGGTCCGGCCTCGGCCTGTTGGAAGGGCACGCACGTCGGCGACGACGTCAGACGGAACGTGGCCCGGCACGCGCCCGGCTGTCGGCATGGCTTTCGGTACGGCTGTCGTAAGCAGATGAGTTGTCCGGATTAGGTAGCACGTGAGTTGTCCGGTTTTATCGCCAGCGGATGGAGGCTGGGGATGAAGCGGACGGCATGGCTACAGGACCGGAGAATGCAAAAGTTTCGGGACGTATTGAGCCGCTGGAATGGTGGCGATCTTTCGATGATGGAGGCAGGCGAGTTGCTTGGCATGTCGGAGCGGCAATTCCGACGCTACCGCGACCGGTACGAAGAGGCTGGGGACGCTGGGTTGCTGGATCGGCGCTTGGGCAAGCTTTCGACGCGTCGGGTGCCGGCGGAAGCGATTGAGGAGATGCTGGAGCTTTACCGTCATCGCTACCTCGGCTGGAATGTGAAGCATTTCCACGAGCACCTGCTGCGCGATCACCATTTCAGCTGGGGCTACACCTTCATCAAGACGCAGCTCCACGCGGCGGGCCTTGTGGAACGGGCCAAGCGGCGCGGTGCTCACCGGCGCAAGCGGGAGAGGAAGCCTTGCGAGGGGATGATGCTGCATCAGGATGGCAGCCGTCATCGATGGCTGGTGGGTGAGCCGATGCTGGACCTGATCGTGACGATGGACGATGCGACGAGCACGATCTATTCGGCCTTCCTGATCGAGGAGGAAGGCACGGCGTCGAGCTTTCAGGGCCTTCTGGAGACATTCGTCGCCAAGGGATTGCCATCGAGCCTCTACAGCGATCGCGGCAGCCACTATTTCGTGACGCTGAAAGCCGGCGAGGCGGTCGACAAAAGCCGGCTGACCCAGGTCGGCCGGGCGCTCGAGCGGCTGGGTATCGAACATATTCCAGCCTATTCCCCTGAAGCGCGAGGCCGCTCGGAGCGGATGTTCTCCACCTTGCAGGATCGGCTGCCGAGGGAGCTGGCGCTGGCCGGAATTGCCGACATCGAGGCCGCCAACCGGTTCATCGCACAGACCTACCTACCAGCTCACAATGCCCGCTTCGCCAGGCCGGCCGCGGTCGAGGACAGCGCCTTTGTCGCCGCAGACCCGCAACAACTGGCCCAGATCCTGTGCATCGAGGAGGAGCGCGTCGTTGCCCGCGACAACACGGTCGCCTTCGCGCGGCTGCGATTGCAGCTGCCGCAGAGCCCGATCCGGCATCACTTCGTCAAAGCCACCGTCAAGGTCAGGCACTACCCGGATGGAACCCTCGCGATCTTTCACGGGCCGCGCCGCATCGCTCGCTACAGCCCTGACGGCGCCGAAATCGAAGACACTTGCCCCATCAGGCAAGCCGCGTGAACCGCTTCGACGCCAAAACAGAAGCGGACAGATCATGTGCTACCAAACCGGACAACTTGATTAGCTACCGACAGCCCGACGCGCCTTGCCGCCGTCACGGAAGCCAATGCCTGTCGGCATTCACACGTGTTCCGCCTCCAGAACGATGGTTTTCTTCCAATCTCCCGTGGTGTTCCACCAGCGATTCGGATTGGCGCGGTCGTCCAGTCCCTTGGAACGGCTGGCAAGGACCGGCTGACTGCGGATCACCGGTTCCTGGTAGCTGTGCGCCTGAAAGATCGCTTCTACGACGCGCGCCGCCAATTCCTGGTCATCGGGCAATTCGAACGAAACCTCGACCGTGCCGGGGCGCCGCCGCAATTCGGTCTCGGCGCCGGCGGCTGCGCCGTCAAGTGGCCGGTAGCGCTCGATGCCATGCGCCGACTGGTAGGCGTTGCGGTCATATTTACCCATGGCCAGCGGCGCCAGCGCCACCACGGCGTCCATGATGCGGTCGACATCCGCGGCCGGCGCCTGGAAAGTGACAAGCAGGAGCAGCGTCATCCGCAATGATGTGGTTTCAAAGCCGCTGTCGATCATCGGAGTCTCCTCAACTTCAGGTGTTTTGAGGTCTCCGTATAAACCGTGGCTGCTGACACGGTTCTGTCAGCCGCCAGTCATCCGTGGGTAGCCAGTTATGGGCCAGCCGGTAGTGGGCGATCGTGAATCCGGTTTGCGCCGGTGGCGGCTTACAAGATCTTGCGGACCAACCTGACGCTGGCAAGAACCATGTAGGCGGCGAAGAACAGGCCGAGCGACCAGCCGAAGCCAGAGGGACCGAACGCATCCATGCCGATGCCTATCGCCTGCGGGCCGAGCACCATGCCGACGCCGTAGCAC
>NZ_VFWS01000023.1:0-58820 GCF_006443065.1 Mesorhizobium sp. B1-1-5
GCCCGGTCTGGGCCGCCTTGCGGATGGCTTCGATGGCGCCTTCGACCGCATCGTCGCCGAGCACGACCTCGATCTTCACCTTGGGCAGGAAGTCGACGACATATTCGGCGCCGCGATAAAGCTCGGTATGGCCCTTCTGGCGGCCGAAACCCTTGGCTTCGGTGACGGTGATGCCTTGCAGTCCGGCCTCCTGAAGCGCTTCCTTCACTTCGTCCAGCTTGAATGGCTTGATGATCGCTTCGATCTTTTTCATGTAAAAAGTGGCCTCCACTGCCAAGAAAACGGGTTGTGTGCCCCGCTTGCGCCTTCATCAAGCACGAAGCGTGCCAATCCTGAGGAGTGCAGACGGTGAGGGGCGTTTTCGCGCCCATGCCGCGTCCGGATGCAAATTCGCGTCATCGGCTGCATCGGATGCGTCATGGACGCCCAAACCGTATACATCGCTCCTCCTCGCGTCTGCGCAAAAAATGGGCAGACAGCGCAATTTGCAGGCTGAACCCCTCCCGGATGCGACCGCATTTGCAAGACAATGCGCGGTCATTGGTTTGCTTCGAACCGAAAACTGGACAATGCTTGATCGCATGGAGATCGGCAATCCCATGCGCAATGAACTTCTATCGCCGGCCGAAATGGCCGAGGCCGACAGGCTGACAATCGCGGCCGGACCGCTCGACGGCTATCGCTTGATGCTACGCGCGGGCGAGGCGGTCGCGGCCGTCGTGCTGGCGCGCTATCCTGGCGCGAAGAAGGTGCACGTGCTGTGCGGCCCCGGCAACAATGGCGGCGACGGCTACGTCGTGGCGCGGCTGCTGGCCGAGGCCGGCGTCGATGTGGCCCTGTGGGCGTCGGGCGAACCGAAGGCAGGCAGCGACGCCGCGCTCGCGGCGGCTGATTGCGCTCTGGAGCGGCACCCGCTTTCAGCCTTCACCGCGGAAGCTGGATCGCTGGTTGTCGACGCGATCTATGGCGCGGGCCTGTCGAAGCCTCTTGCCGGCGACGCCAAAGGCGCGGTCGAAATCGCGACGGGCATGAACCTGCCGGTTGTCGCGATCGACCTGCCTTCGGGCGTTTCAGGCGAAAGCGGCCAAGTCCTCGGCTCGGCATTTTGCGCGGCTCTCACGGTGACCTTCGCACGAAAGAAGCCTGGGCATCTGCTGCTGCCTGGCCGCGAGCGATGCGGCGAGATCGTGGTGGCCGACATCGGCATCCGGGACGAGATCATCGACGAGGTCGCGCCGCGGGCCTTTGAGAACCGCCCCGGGCTCTGGATCGCAAGCTTTCCCGCGCCCGCCCTCGACACGCACAAATACAAGCGCGGCCATACCAGCGTCTTTTCGGGCGGACCATCCGCGACGGGCGCGGCGCGCCTATCGGCACTTGCGGCCGCAAGAAGCGGAGCAGGGGCCGTCACCGTGCTGTCGCCCGCCAACGCAATGCAGGTCAATGCGGCGCATCTGACCTCGATCATGCTGCGCAAGGTCGACGCGATCGAGGACGTGCATGATCTTATCGGCGATCGCCGGCCGTCCGCCTTCGTCCTCGGCCCCGGCTTCGGCATCGGTGACAAGGCGCGCGATTTCACGCTGGCCGTGCTCGCCAAAAACCGCCAGGACGGCGGCGTCGAGGGCCTCGTGCTCGACGCCGACGGCATCACGTCTTTCCGCAATGTGGCCTCGACGCTGTTCGAGGCAGCCGGCAGACCGGACGCGCCGGCGTTGATCATGACGCCGCATGAGGGTGAGTTCGGCAGGTTGTTTGCGGACGTTGCCGGCAACAAGGCGTTGTCGAAGCTGGCCAAGGCACGCGAAGCCGCGCGGCGCGCCAACGCCGTGATCGTCTACAAGGGCGCCGACAGCGTGATCGCCGCGCCGGACGGCCGCGCCGCGATCAACAGCAATGGCGCGCCCTGGCTTGCCACCGCCGGTTCGGGCGACGTGCTGGCGGGCATCATTGCCGGGCTTCTCGCGCAAGGCATGCCGGCCTTCGAAGCGGCTTGCGCGGCGGTCTGGATCCATGCCGAAGCCGGCAGCCGCTTCGGGCCGGGTTTGATTGCAGAAGACCTGCCTCTGGCCATGGTGCCGGTTCTTCGCGAACTGGCGCAGAGCGCTGTCCAATGAAGCGGCGCGCCCCAGCCGGCATGGGCGCGGGTTTCGGCGCGGCAGCCGGGGAATAGGTCAGGCAATCTAGCTGGGGCGCGGCTGCCTCACGGCGTCGGCCAAAGCGGCAAGAACGCGTTGCTCGCTGACACCGCGTGTGTCCTGGACCCAACTCGGTGTCGAAATCGGCGGCTCGAGATAGCGCACCTGTTCGTTCACCGGTCCGGTCTCATAGGAGCGGGTCGATCCGAAGATAAGCACGCATGGTCCGCCCAAGGCTGCGGCCGCATGGCAGAGCCCGCCATCGACGCCGAGAAACGCAGTCGAGGCGGCGATCTGGCATATGGCGTCGGTCAGTTGCGGTGTCGATGTGAAATCCACCGCCTCGGGGAGCGCAGCCCGGATCTGAGCCGCGGCCTCGCGCTCGCGCGGGCCGCCGATGAGCCAGACCGACCAGCCGCGCCGGGCGTGATCCTGCGCGACCGAGATAAAGCGCTCCGCCGGCCATGAGCGAAAGTTGCTGAAAGCCGAGGTGTAGAGCGCCAGCGCCGACCTCGCCGGATCGATTCCATGCTGGGCGCGCCAATCGGAAAGTTCCTCGGCTGAGACCGCCATTTGCGGCGCGGGCAGGCGCATGTCATCGCCAGGTTTCTCGCCCAGCATCGCGATCGCGCAAACTTGCTCGAACAACCTTGTCTTGCGCGGGCCGAACGCCACGAAGCTCTTCGGCCAGCCGGCGGGAAGGCGGTTGATGATGCCGAACTGGAACTCGCGCGGATAGCCGATGCGTTCCGGAATTCCGGCGAGCCACGGCACCAGCGAAGCCTTGGTGCTGCTGGTGAGCATATAGGCCGCCTGGTAGTTCTCCTTGCGGATTTCGCGTGCCAGACCCGCGCGCTCTTTCAGCCCGGGCTTCCAGTGCTTCTCAATGATCCAGGTCTTGCGGATATGCGGCATCAGCCGCGCCAGCGGCGCGGCGAGTGGCGAGGTGGCGACGTCGATCGGATGCCCGGGAAATTTCTCCGCCAGAATCTGGATTGCCGAATGGCAACGGATGAAATCACCGATCGCCGGCAAGCAGAAGACGAGGATGGGACGCAACAAGCGCTACCTTTTCGATCCGGAACAGCCGCTGCCAATAGCGAGCATGACGGTGATTTGTCACGGAAGCGCTTCGCCATCAAGGATGCGGTGATAGAGCTCCAGATAGGCTTTCGCCGTTTTCTCGATCGGGAACCTGTCCGCCGCAGACTGGCGGCACCTTTGCGCCGGCAGGTCTCCGATCTCGACAAGGGCGCACCCGAACTCCTCGTCGGACTCGAAGAAGCGTCCGGTATCCGCATCGACGGTTTCCACGAGCGCGCCGCGCGGCGTGGTGAGCACGGGCGTGCCGCACAGCATGGCCTCGACCTGCGCCATGCCGAACGGCTCCTCCCAGGAGATCGGGTTGAGGAATGCCTTCGATTCGCCCAGCAGACGCAATTTGTCCTGGCCGTCGACCATGCCGTGAAACCGATAGCGAGCGGAAAGGCTCTTGAAGAACACGCCCTCGCGGCGCGTCTTGCTGCGGCCGAGCAGCTTCCAGCGCGAGCCGCCGGCGATGTCGAGGGTGAAGTCGAATTTCTTCGCCAAGTCCACCGCCCGGTTCAGCCCCTTTCCGGCCCGGGCGATGGCCGCCATGAAAAACAGATGGTCGTTCTTCGACGGCGCCAGCTGATAGGCGTCCACCGGAAAGCCGTTATAGACGAAGGTCTTGCGGCCATGCAGCTCGGCATGGCGGGCGCTGAGGAAATTCCAGTTGGGCTGTGGCCGCGGATAATCCGGAAGATGGCCGTGCTCGGTGTTGAGCGTCGGAAAGGGTACCTCGACCTTCCAGGCGTGGAGATTGACGATCTGGGTTTCGCGTGGGATCGCCGCCCGGCATTCGGCATCGCTGATCGCATGCCTGACCTCGCAGAGCGGATGCGACGACCCCGGCGCGGCGATCAGGACCACATGGTGGCCGAGCCTGACCAGTTCGGTGATCAGCCATTCGACCTGGCGCTGTGTGCCGCCATACCCCATCGCTGGAATAAGGCTCTGGGCTGCAAGGGTTATGCGCATTTCTTATCGGTGCAGCTTTTCACAACGGAATGTTGTCGTGCTTCTTCCAAGGATTCTGCATGTCCTTGTTGCGCAGCATGCGCAGCGCTCGCGCTACGCGGCGCCTGGTCGAATGCGGCATGATCACCTCGTCGACATAGCCGCGTTCGGCGGCGACGAAGGGCGACAGGAAGCGGTCCTCGTAAGTCTTTGTATGGGCGGCGATTTTCTCCGGATCGCCGATATCCTTGCGATAGATGATCTCGACCGCGCCCCTGGCGCCCATCACCGCGATCTGCGCCGTCGGCCAGGCATAGTTCATATCGCCGCGCAGATGCTTCGAGGCCATCACGTCATAGGCGCCGCCATAAGCCTTGCGGGTGATGACGGTGATCTTCGGCACAGTCGCCTCGGCATAGGCGAAAAGCAGCTTGGCGCCATGCTTGATCAGCCCGCCATATTCCTGCGCGGTGCCCGGCAGGAAGCCCGGCACGTCGACGAAAGTGACGATTGGAATGGAAAAACAATCGCAGAAGCGCACGAAGCGCGCCGCCTTGCGGCTGGCGTCGGAATCGAGCACGCCGGCCAGCACCATCGGCTGGTTGGCGACGAAACCGACGGTGCGGCCCTCGACGCGGCCGAAGCCTGTGACGATGTTCTTGGCGAAACTCTGCTGGATCTCGAAGAAATCGCCTTCGTCCGCGACCTTCAGGATCAGCTCCTTGATGTCGTAGGGCTTGTTGGCATTATCGGGGATCAGCCGGTCGAGCGACAGGTCGTGGTCCGTCACCGACTGGTAGCACTCGATTTCCGGGATTTCGGCCGTGTTCGACGCTGGCAAAAGATCGACCAGCCGGCGCATCTGCAGCAGCGCCTCGACATCATTGTCATAGGCGCCGTCGGCGATGGAGGATTTGGTGGTGTGGACGGACGCGCCGCCGAGGCTTTCGGCGGTCACCGTCTCGTTGGTCACGGTCTTCACCACGTCCGGTCCGGTGACGAACATGTAGGATGTATCGCGCACCATGAAGATGAAATCGGTCATGGCGGGCGAATAGACGTCGCCGCCGGCGCAGGGACCCATGATCAGCGAGATTTGCGGGATGACGCCGGATGCGAGCACATTGCGCTGGAAGATCTCCGCGTAGCCGCCAAGCGCCGCCACGCCTTCCTGGATGCGTGCGCCGCCGGCGTCATAGAGGCCGATGATCGGCGCGCGATTGCGCAGCGCCATCTCCTGGACCTTGATGACCTTCTCCGCATGCGCTTCCGACAGCGAGCCGCCGAACACGGTGAAATCCTTGGCGAAGATATAGACCGGGCGCCCGTTGACGGTCCCCCAGCCGGTGACGACGCCGTCGCCGGCGATCTTGGTCTTCTCCATGCCGAAATCGGTCGAACGATGCTCGACATACATGTCGAACTCCTCGAACGAGCCCTCGTCGAGGAAGATCTCGATACGCTCGCGCGCGGTGAGCTTGCCCTTCTTGTGCTGCGCCTCGATGCGGTCCTTGCCGCCGCCCATGCGGGCAATCTCACGGCGGCGCTCGAGTTCTTTCAGCACGTCTTTCATCGCTGCTTCCCAAAAAGGATAAGTGATTTGTGGTAATGGGGAGGGCAGAGGAGCGCAAGCGCTCCATTTCGCCCGGGTCTCCAAGCTCGCGCAACCGTCAGTGGGCGATCTTGGCAGTCAGCAGTCGGATATGGCAGAATGAAACGATGAAGAACAACGTGGAAATATCCGAGGACTTGAACCGCAGGATCGAAATGCTGACCTCGCGTTCGACACTCACTCGCGATCAGATCATTGAGGATGCCCTATCTCACGGCCGCTCGCTCGCGTGGCAGGAAAAGTGGATCGCCGGCATTCAGGCCGGAATAGACGCGGCCGATCGTGGCGACTTCGCAAATGAAGAAGAGATAGCAGCCGTTTTGAACAAATACGGTCAGGTATAACGATCTGTGCGGATTGTCTGGACCCGACACTATCTGATCGAGCTTGCATCAATCGGCGACTATATCGGCCAACACAACCCACGGGCCGCTGCCCGGGTCGTCAACGAGATCCATTCGAAAACAGCTCGTAAACGGCTGCTCATTTATTGCACCGCAACATGACGCCCCTTGCAATTCGGGACGAACTCAGCCATATGCAGCGGCATAGGCGCTTGGGCCGGGATATCCGGCCTTCTCGACGAATGAGACTGGTTGCGTCTGTTTTCCCTCTTTCCGGCAATCGGCCCTGGTCGATCGGCAAGCTGGCGAAAAAGCCCCGAGGCATGATGCTTGCGGGCACGACAGCGCAGCCGCGCGGACGGAACCGTCCGCCGCCTTGTCGTTCCATGACAATTTATCCGACGGCAGGTTGCGCCCTGCCGCCATTGATGTTTGCGGCCACAAGGCCGCGTGAAAGAAGATTATTTTGACCAACGAAAACACAGCGGAACTGAACGGTTTCGCAGCACTTGGGATTTCGGGCGCGCTGCTCAAGGCGACCCATGCCGCCGGCTTCACCGATCCGAAGCCGATCCAGACGCAGGCGATCCCGCCGCAGCTCGAGGGGCGCGATATTTTCGGTATCGCCCAGACCGGTTCGGGCAAGACGGCGGCCTTCGCGCTGCCGATTCTCTCGAAGATCATCGGCCTCGGCACCAAGCGCCGGCCGAAGACGACGCGGGCGCTCATCCTGGCGCCGACGCGCGAGCTCGCCGTGCAGATCGAGGACACCATCAAGATCCTCGCCAAGGGCGCGCATGTCTCGACCGCGCTGGTGCTGGGCGGCGTCTCGCGCTTCAGCCAGGTCAAGAAGGTTGCGCCCGGCGTCGACATTCTGATCGCCACGCCCGGCCGCCTGACCGACCTGGTGCGCGAGGGCGACCTCATCCTTGCCGACACCAAATGGCTGGTGCTCGACGAGGGCGACCGCATGCTCGACATGGGCTTCATCAACGACGTCAAGCGTATCGCCAAGGCGACCGCGCCGGACCGGCAGACGGCACTGTTCTCGGCTACCATGCCCGATGAGATCGCCGAGCTCGCCAAGGGCTTGCTGAAGAACCCCGTCCGTATCGAAGTCTCGCCGCAAAGCACCGCTGCGGTCGAGATCGTGCAGAGCTTGGTGCTTGCCCGCACCAAGCAGAAACGCCAGGTGCTGTCCAAGATGCTGGCCGACGAGGCGATGCGTTCGGTGATCGTGTTCTCGCGCACCAAGCATGGTGCCGACCGCGTCACCAAGGACCTTGCCCGTGACGGTTTCGAGGCGGCCGTCATCCACGGCAACAAGTCGCAGAACGCGCGCCAGAAGGCGCTCAACGATTTCCGCGACGGCTCGGTGCGCATCCTTGTCGCGACCGATATCGCGGCGCGCGGCATCGACGTGCCCGG
The DNA here is from genome assembly GCF_006443065.1 of Mesorhizobium sp. B1-1-5. Classification (NCBI taxonomy): domain Bacteria; kingdom Pseudomonadati; phylum Pseudomonadota; class Alphaproteobacteria; order Hyphomicrobiales; family Phyllobacteriaceae; genus Mesorhizobium; species Mesorhizobium sp. B1-1-5. Next base: position 7,563 of record NZ_VFWS01000023.1, read on the forward strand.
TATCAGCCATGTCGTGAATTTCGACTTGCCCGACGAAGCGGAGAGCTACGTCCATCGTATCGGCCGCACCGGCCGCAACGGCAGGGACGGTATTGCGATCACGCTGTGCGATCCTTCGGAAAACGCCAAGCTGCGGCAGGTCGAGCGCATCATCCGCATGAAGCTGCCGGTCGTTGCCGACCATCTCGGCAGCCCGGATCCGCAGCGCGACCCCAGGGAAAAGGCCGAGCGTCATTTCGAACCGGCCAATGACCGCGAGCATCACGGCGCCCGCCGCGATGGCCGCCGCCCGGGCAACGGTGGCGACAACAAGCGTTTCGGCGGCAAGCCTCATGGCGAGCGCGCTCCGAAGCCGCAGGGCGAACGCCCGGCCGCGGCCAAGCCGAACGGCTCGAGCAAGCCCGACGGCTTCAAGCGCTTCAAAGGTAACAACAAGCGCCGCTTCGGCGGCAAGCGTCCGGCGAACCGGGCCGCTTGAGCCTAGTAGAATCACGCGAACAGGAACGGCCGGAGCGATGCTTCGGCCGTTTTTCATTCCATTGGGCTGACTTCACTGGCCTGACTGCTGCTGCATCAGCGCCTTCACCCACACCACGATACGCTGGGTAAGGAAGGCTGTGGTCTGCGGCGACAGCACATCGCCGGCGATGACGTGATTGTCCGGATCGCCGGTGTCGTCGACCGGCACCAGCTCGTGCGGACCGCCCCAGCGCCCGGCGATCTCGCGCGTGCGGTCCGGCCGCACCACCTTGTCGGCATCCGAGAAGATAAAGAGGGCAGGGATTTTCGCCTTCTCGACCGGCGCCTCATAGGCGAGATTGGTGAGCGCGGCCATCGGCAGCACCGCCTTCATGGGATATTTGGTGGTCCAGAATTTCTCGTGCAGCGCGTTGCGCGCGGGGAAGCTGCGCTCCTTGCCGCCGACAAGCTCGGCGATTTGTCTGCCCCAGGGCATGGTGAGAACCTCGGCGCCGGAGGCCTTGACGCCGAAATTTGGCGATATGAACGCGATAGCAGCGACGCCGTCCGATGCACCGGGCCGGGTTGCGGCCCATGCCGCCAGCGAACCGCCGGTCGAGGTCCCGATGACGATCACCTTGTCACCGATGGCACGGCCGATGGCCAAAGCCTCCTCATAGTCGTTGACCCAGGCATTGACACTGCCTTGCGCCATGGCCGCGCCGTTCTGGCCGTGGCCGGTCAGACGCGTGTAGAAGAGGTTGGCGTCCAGTTCATCCGCAATGTCGTCCGGCAAGGGGCGGACCTCGCCCTTCGAGGCGGAAAAGCCATGGATATAGACGATGGCCAAGGGCGTCTTGGCATGGACCATCGGGTTCGCCCAGATGATCTCCTTGTCGAGCCCGTCGCGGATGTTGGGCACGGCGGCCTCTTCACGCGCCAGATAGGCCTGCGGATCGTCGCCGATCGCCGACGGATTGAACCGGATTGTGGTGTCGACCGGCACGCGTGGGCCGAGGAAGAAAACGGCTGTCAGGACGACTGCAAGGCCAAGCACCGCAAGCACGATCCGCCGCCCCATTACAGTCTCCAAGCAATGATTCTCAACCTATGGCCGTCCCCGCCGGCAGGCAATCGCCGTTTCGCCGGCTTATGCCGCCTTGTCGCGGGATGGGTTCTTGTCGCCAGGCAGCCTGCGATCGAAATGCAATGGCCGCCCCCACCAGTGGGTGGTGAGCCCGATGACGAAGCGGCCGATCGGCCGCGGCAGCAGGCCGAGCACCTTCAACGGCAAGCTAATATGGTACGGGAAGGTGACTTCGAAGCCGCCCTTCCGGATACCGCGTGCCATGCGGCGCGACGCGCGATGCACAGGCATGAGGCCCGGCATCGGCAGCTTGTTCTTTTCCGTCAGCGGCGTGTCGACGAAGCCCGGGTTGATGACCTGGATGCGGATATTCATCTTGTCGAAATCGTATTTCAGCGACTCCGCCAGGATGTTGATCGCGGCCTTGGTGCCGCCATAGGCCGCCGTGGTCGGCCAGCCGGAATAAGCGGTGACCGATCCCACCAGAACGATATGGCCGCGTCCGCGCACGCGCATATGCTCGACGACAGGCACCACGCCGTTGACGATGCCGAAATAGTTTACGGCGAAGGAGCGGTGGAAATCGCGCACAACAAGATTCTCGCCGGGGGTGGCGATGTAGTTGCCGGCGTTGAAGACGGCAAGCACGATGGGCCCCATCTGCTCCTCGATTGCGGCGGCCGTACGCGCCATGCCCTGCTCGTCGGTGACGTCGCAGGGAAAGGATTTCACATGTCCCGACATTTGCGCCGTTTCGACGACCAGCGTGTCGGCCGGATCTTCCGGCAGAGAGGTCACCGCGACGGCATAGCCTTGATTGGCAAGATCCTTGGCCAACGCGCGCCCAAGCCCGCTGCTGCCGCCCGTGATCCAGGCGACACCGTCCTTCGGATTGGCCCGGTAGAGTGTCATGTGATGTCCTGCGAATGTTCGGGCTTGCTGTAGCGGCGAAGAAATCGAATGAAAAGAGCGCTTTTGCGCTTGGCGTTGAAATGATCGCAAGCATTGCAGCGTCCAGAATGCGACTGGACCAGACAAAATCTTACCTTGAAACCGGGGCGTCCGGTTTTTAGGGTCTCGCCGCACACATAAAGGAATCCCGCATGCCCCGTTCTGTGATCGAAGCAATCGGCAACACGCCGCTGATCCGGCTCAACAAGGCTTCGGAAGCGACCGGCTGTGAGATCCTCGGCAAAGCCGAGTTCATGAATCCGGGGCAATCGGTAAAGGATCGGGCCGGCCTGTTCATCATCCGCGATGCCGAGCAGCGCGGCCTGCTCAAGCCAGGGGGGTTGATCGTCGAAGGGACTGCCGGCAACACCGGCATCGGTTTGACATTGGTCGCCAAGGCGCTTGGCTACCGCACCGTCATCGTCATCCCCGACACGCAGAGCCAGGAAAAGAAGGACACGATCAAGATCCTGGGCGCGGAGCTCATCGAAGTGCCGGCGGTGCCCTACAAGAACGCCAACAATTACATAAAACTGTCCGGCCGCCTTGCCGAGCAACTGGCGCGCTCGGAGCCGAACGGCGCGATCTGGGCCAACCAGTTCGACAATGTCGCCAACCGCGACGGCCACGTCCGCACGACTGCCCAGGAGATATGGGCTCAGACCGGCGGCAAGATCGATGGCTTCGTCTCGGCAGTGGGCTCCGGCGGCACGCTTGCGGGTGTTGCGCTCGGGCTCAAGGGCAAGAGCAAGGACGTCAAGATCGCGCTCGCCGACCCGCTGGGTGCCGCCCTCTACAGTTTCTACACCAGCGGCGAGTTGAAATCCGACGGCAGCTCGATCACCGAAGGTATCGGCCAGGGCCGCATTACCGCCAATCTGGAAGACTTCACGCCGGATTTCTCCTATCAGATCCCGGACGAGGAAGCGTTGCCCATCATTTTCGACCTGATCCAGGAAGAGGGGCTCTGCGTCGGCGGCTCGACCGGCATCAACATCGCCGGCGCCGTCCGGCTGGCGCGCGAGCTCGGACCCGGCCACACCATCGTGACGATCCTGGCCGACTACGGCACGCGCTACCAGGCCAAGCTCTTCAATCCGGAGTTCCTGCGCGGCAAGAACCTTCCGGTGCCGCGCTGGATGGAAGAAAAAGCCGATATTTCAGTGCCGTTCGAAAAGGTGGCATGATGGCGTATAAAACCGAGGCGCAGTTTCGCGACGACGCCTATCAGAAGACGGCGGAGGCCGAGGTCGTCGCGATCAACGATCGTGGCGGCATCCTTCTGGATCGTACAGTCTTTTATGCAACGTCCGGTGGGCAGCCGGGCGACACCGGGATATTCGAGCGCGCCGATGGCGGCCGCATTGCGATTGCCGCCACCATCACCGGCGAGACCAAGGACGAGATCGTCCATGTGCCGGCACCCGAGCAGGCGCTGCCCGCGGTCGGCGAAAAGCTGAAGCTCCTGATCGACTGGGAGCGGCGGCACCTCCTGATGCGCATGCACTCCGCCTGTCACCTGCTGACTGTCGTTTGCCCTTTCCCAATCACCGGGGCAGCGGTCGCAGAGGACGACAGCCGCGTCGACTTCGACATTCCCGACGCCGGCTTCACCAAGGAGGATGTGACGGCGAGGCTGATGGAGCTGGTGCGCGCCGACCATCCGATCTTCACCCGGCTGATCACCGACGAGGAACTCGCCGCCAATCCCGGCCTAGTCAAATCGAAGAACGTCCGGCCGCCGGTCGGCACCGGCAAGATCCGCCTGGTCTGCATCGGCGAGAGCGGCTCGATCGACAGCCAGCCATGCGGCGGAACGCATGTGAGGTCGACCGGCGAGGTCGGCGAGATTCATATCGGCAAGATCGAGAAGAAAGGCCGCGAGAACCGGCGCTTCCGCATCCGATTCGGACCGATGCCGGCGAACTGACGTTAAAGCTAGGCGGGGCAGGAGAATAAAATGGCGCAGGACAGTCCCTTCATCGTCGACGCCGATTGGCTGGAAAAGCGACTTGGCGAGCCGGGTTTCTCCATTATCGACGCTTCGTGGTATCTGCCGGCGCAAAAGCGCGACGCCCGCGCCGAATACGATGCCGCTCATATTCCGGGTGGTCGCTTCCTCGACCAGGATGCAGTGTCCGATCCGGATTCGAAACTGCCGCACACATTGGCATCGCCGCAGCACTTCGCCCAATATGTCGGCGCCATGGGCGTTTCGGCTGACGACACCATCGTCGTCTATGACGGGCCCGGCCTGTTCTCGGCACCGCGCGCCTGGTGGATGTTCCGTGTCATGGGCGTCTTCCAGGTCTACATCCTGAACGGCGGCATCGACCGCTGGAAGGCCGAGGGGCGACCCGTGACGGCCGAGCCGACAAAGATCGCGCCGAGCGTCTTTTATGCCGATTTCGATGCCGGCCGTGTTGTCGGCCTCGACGAGATGCGCAGGATCGTCGGCAGCCATGAGAGCCAGATCGCCGACGCACGCTCGGCCGGCCGCTTTGCCGGAACCGATCCGGAGCCGCGTCCGGGCGTCCGTTCGGGCCATATGCCGGGTGCGCACAACGTTCCGGTCACGGCGCTTGCCGAGAATGGCGAATTGCTGCCGAAGGATCGCCTGCGCAAGGTGATCAAGGATGCCGGCATCGACCTGTCGAAACCGGTTGTGACGTCCTGCGGCTCGGGCATCACGGCGGCGGCGATCACGCTGGCGCTCGAGACGCTCGGCCACACCGACAACCGGCTTTACGATGGATCCTGGACTGAGTGGGGCGGTCTCAGCGACACACCAGTGGTAACGGGGAAAGAATGATGGAAAACGGCGCGCTGCAGGATATCGAAGTCACGGTCACATTCCTGGAGATGCACGCGGCTCCGGCGGTTTCGCCGCCGATCCCTTACAATCGCCAGATCGCGCTGCTGAAGACGAAAGATATCCCGCTTCATTTCTACCGCTATCTGATGGATCGCGTCGGTCGCAAATGGCATTGGGTCAATGTGCTGAGGCTCAGCGACGAGGAGCTTGCCGCCGGCTTGCACCGCGAGGACCGCGACATCCGCGTGCTCTATCTCGACGGCGCTCCCGCCGGTTTCTTCGACCTGAAGCCGCATCTGCCTGACGAGGTGGAGCTCGCCTATTTCGGCATGATGGAGCATGCGCATGGTCAAGGCATCGGTCGCTGGTTCCTCGGCGCCGCCATCTCGGCGGCCTGGGCATATGGGCCAAGGCGCGTCACCGTGCAGACCTGCACGCTCGACCATCCGGCGGCTCTTCCGCTTTATCAGAAGCTGGGCTTCACGCCGGTGGCGCAGAAGAGAGAGGTCGTGCATCCGCTGACCTTCGCCGAGCGGTCGGCCAGCGTCATGCGACCCTAGAGCAATTCGAGGACTGGTGAGAAACGTTTCCGCCAGTCAGGAATCGGGTGGGAGCCGTCGTCGAGGAGGCATAATTTCCGGAGATCGACACCGGAGATCTGCCATGAGCATCCAGTTCAAAGCTTTGCCGACCGAAGCCGTGCGCGCCTTGCAGCGGGGAGGGCCCGATGCCTATGGCTGCATCCCGGAGCACCGCATTTCCGACGGCGCCGGCGTGCCATGCAGGCATTGCCTCAGGAACGTCGCCGAGGGTGATGGTTATCTGATCGTTGCCTACCGGCCGTTTCCGGAACTGCAGCCCTATGCCGAAACCGGCCCGATCTTCCTGCATGCCGAGGAATGCGAGCGCGCAGCCGAAGGGGATGCGCTGCCGGAGATGCTCGAAAGCAGCGACTATATCGTCAGGGGTTACGGCAGGGACGATCGCATCGTTTATGGCAGCGGCGCCGTCACGCCGACCGGCGAGATTGCCGCCCGCGCGCGGACGCTGTTTGGGCGCGCCGACATCGCCTACATCCATGTCCGCTCGGCCCGCAACAATTGCTATCAATGCCGCATCGAGCGGGCATGACCCAAAAAAGAAGCCCGCCGATGGTCGGGCGGGCCGTTGGAGGGTCTGACAGAAGCTGTCGGGCCAGTGCCGTCCGGGCCGGACTTATCCGACCCGGCAAGCAGCTCAGGCCGCCAGTAACGGTCCGTCTCTAGGCAACTTTCTCGTCGAGCGAATGTGAAGCATTTCACACAAGGAGCATAATCGCCGGGAAGATGGAAACCGCGCCTTCCAAGACTGTCGTATTCCCGTCGTACTACTGCGCTAAACAGTAATCGTTGATGATTTGTCGACCGCGGATGGACCGGCGGCAGATCGTGGCAGTCGAGGAAGCGGGGCTTTTTGCTCCGCTTTTTTGTTGCCAAAATTTTCGAGGGAAGCGCAGTTTCCGCGCAAGAAAAAGCCCGCCGGAATGACCCGGCGGGCGACTGAAGGAAATCGTTGCGAATTATCAGGCGGCAAGGACCGCCTTCGGTTCGACCATTTCGTAGCCGAGCGCCTCAGCGACGGCGCGGTTGGTGATCTTGCCCTTGTGGACATTGAGGCCGTTGCGCAAATGGTGGTCGTCGACCAGCGCCTTCAGGCCCTTGTCGGCGAGCTGCAGGCCATAGTGCAGCGTCGCGTTGTTGAGCGCGTGCGCCGAAGTGACCGGCACGGCGCCAGGCATGTTTGCGACGCAATAGTGGATCACGCCGTCGACCTCATAGGTCGGATCGGCGTGCGTCGTGGCATGCGAGGTCTCGAAGCAACCGCCCTGGTCGATCGCGACGTCGACCAGCACCGAGCCCTTCTTCATGCCGGAAAGCATTTCGCGGGTGACGAGCTTGGGCGCGGCGGCGCCCGGGATCAGCACGGCGCCGATGACGACGTCGGCCGAGAAGCATTCTTCCTCCAGCGCTTCGACGGTCGAGTAGCGTGTATGGACGCGGCCGCCGAAGATGTCGTCGAGCTGGCGAAGACGCGGGATCGAGCGGTCGATGATGGTGACGTCGGCGCCGAGGCCGACAGCCATCTTGGCTGCATGCAGGCCGACGACGCCGCCGCCGAGCACGGTGACCTTGCCGGGCAGCACGCCGGGCACACCGCCGAGCAGCACGCCGCGGCCGCCATTGGCCTTCTGCAGCGCAGTCGCGCCGGCCTGGATCGACAGGCGGCCGGCGACTTCCGACATCGGCGCGAGCAGCGGCAGGCCGCCGCGGTCGTCGGTCACGGTCTCATACGCGATCGCGGTGACGCCCGAGCCAAGAAGCCCCTTGGTCTGCTCCGGATCCGGAGCCAAATGGAGATAGGTGTAGAGAATCTGGCCGTCGCGCAGCTGCACCCATTCGTTGGGCTGCGGCTCCTTGACCTTGACGATCATGTCCGACTTGGAGAACACGTCGGCGGCCGTCTTGGCGATGGTGGCGCCGACGGCGCGATAGGCGTTGTCGTCGGCGCCGATGCCGGCGCCAGCACCGGTCTCGACCAGCACTTCATGGCCATGCGCGACATATTCGCGGACCGAGCCCGGCGTCAGGCCGACGCGATATTCGTGGTTCTTGATTTCCTTGGGGCAGCCGACACGCATCTTTCTTCTCCCTGTCCGCGCCCTTCAAGGGGCGCTCTCACTGTCGCTCGTGCATGTCACCGGGTCGAAAATGCGGAGGGTGGACACGCAGTAACCGCAGTCAACCACGAATCGTTCCGTATGTGTTTGCGAATGCACTTGCGGCAATGGTCGCTCTCCGATAATCGTTGCGCAAAATGACTTGAAATTCGCAGGAACTTCGAAAAATGCGGCTCGACAGGATTGATATCGCCATTCTGGAGACTTTGCAGAAGGATGGCCGGATCCCCAATGCGGCGCTCGCGGAGAAGGTCGGCCTTTCCCAATCGGCCTGTTCGCGCCGGCTCGACAATCTGGAGAAGTCCGGAACCATCCGCGGGTACCACGCGCGGCTGTCCAATTCCGCGCTCGGCCACCAGATGACGGCGATCGTGCACATATCGCTGTCGGGGCAATTCGAAAAGACGCTGTCGGATTTCGAGGCGGCGATCAAGCGCTGCCCGAACGTGCTCTCCTGCCATCTGATGTCGGGCGAATACGACTACATCCTGCGCATCGCGGCGAAGGATCTCGTCGACTATGAGCGTATCCACAAGGAATGGCTGTCGGCCATGCCGCACGTGACCAAGATCAACTCGTCCTTTGCGCTGCGCGAGATCGTCGATCGCACGGCGGTCGGGCTGCGGCCTGAGATGGCTTAAACCGCTGCGGCTTCGGTCACCACAGTAGTCATTGGGATATCGTGCGGCTGCGGGTAGATGGTCGGAATGCGCTGCAATTCGTAGCCGACGCCGATGACCAGCGGCCTGAACGGCATTGCGGCAAGCGTGCGATCGTAAAAGCCGCCGCCATAACCCAGCCGATAGTTACCTGGATCGATGCCGACGATCGGCGAGATCACGATGTCGGGCAGCACCGGGTCGCCCTCGGCCGGGATCGGAATGTTCCACACGCCCTTTTCCAACCGGTCGCCCTGTTTGTAGGCGCGAAACACTAGCGGCTGCCCCTTCTCGATGACGACGGGCAGCGCGGTGCGCCCACCGCGATCGTTGATCGAGGCCATCCAGCCACGCAGATCCGGCTCGCCGCGAAATGGCCAGTAGAGGCTGACCATCCGGCCGGCTATGTCGCCGATCAGCGCGTCGAGGCCTTTCGCGATGCGTGCCGACATGGCGGCGCGCGCATCGGCTGAAACGGCGAGGCGCCCGGTGATGAGTCGCTCACGCTCGGCCTTGCGCCATCGCCGAACATCCGTCCAGTCGGAGAGCGGCTCCCGGTATTCCGGGTCGAGTTCGTGCATGAAGCAGGGCGGTGAGGCGTATTGGGCCGGGCCTTCGTCGTCGTGTTTGTCAGCCATGCTTGGCTCCCGTCGTTTTGTTTCACGCTATACTCGCGCCTGTGCGACCGCATGTGCATTCACGACGCCGCACGACGACTCCCGGGCATGACCGTTGCCATGCGCAATATTGTTGCAGTGCACAAAAATACTTACATCATCAGTAGGATTGCACTTTGGCGAGGTGGAATGAAATGAGCGAAACCGAGCATAAAGTCGTTGTCGTCGGCGCCGGCTTCGGCGGCCTCGAACTCACGCGCGCGCTGGCGGGAGCTCCGGTGCGCATCACCATGATCGACAAGCGCAACCACCATCTCTTCCAACCGCTGCTTTACCAGGTGGCGACGACGTCGCTGGCGACCTCGGAAGTCGCCTGGCCGATCCGCCATCTTCTGCGCAGGCGCAAGGACGTGACGACGCTTCTCGGCAATGTCACCGGCGTCGACCGCGCCGGCAAGCGCGTGCTGATCGAGGACGGCAGCTCGATCCCGTATGACACGCTGGTGCTCGCCACCGGCGCTCGCCACGCCTATTTCGGCCATGACGAATGGGAGCCGTTCGCGCCGGGTCTGAAGACGCTTGAGGATGCCACGACGATCCGGCGCCGTATCCTGCTCGCTTTCGAGCAGGCCGAGCGCGAAACCGATCCGGCCAGGCGCCAGGCGCTGCTGACCCTGGCCATCGTCGGCGGCGGGCCGACCGGTGTCGAGCTCGCCGGTACCATTGTCGAGCTCGCGCATGACACGTTGCGCGGCGAGTTCCGCAACATCGACCCAAGCCAGGCGCGCGTCGTGCTGATCGAAGCCGGCGACGGGATCCTGGCCAATTTCGCGCCGCAGCTTTCCGACTATGCCCGCAAGGCGCTGGAACGGCTGGGCGTCACCGTCGAGCTCGGGCGCCCCGTCACGCACCTCGATGCCGAAGGTGTCGTCTTCGGCGACACGCGCTTGCCGGCAAGGACGATCATCTGGGCGGCTGGCGTTGCCGCTTCGCCGGCGGCCGAATGGCTGGGAGCGCCGGCCGACCGGGCGGGCAGGGTAATCGTCGAACCAGACCTCACCGTGCCGGGCAGTCCAGACATTTTCGTCATCGGCGACACCGCGCATGTGCTGCGGCCGGATGGAAGGCCGGTGCCGGGTGTGGCGCCCTCTGCCAAGCAGGAGGGCAAGCATGTTGCCGCGACGATCAAGGCGCGGCTCGCCGGCGACATGGCGACGCGTCCTTTCCAATACCGTCATGACGGCGATCTGGCGACGATCGGCAAGCGCGCCGCCGCCATCGATTTCGGCTGGATAAAGCTCACCGGCTGGCTCGCCTGGTGGCTCTGGGGCATAGCGCACATCTATTTCCTGATCGATTTCCGTAACCGCCTGGCGGTCTCGCTTAGCTGGCTATGGATATATTTTACGGGCCAGCGCAGCGCGCGCCTGATCACGCAGGGCGACGACGACAAAAGCTGATCGCCCCGCTGCAGCCTGCTTCATCGACCCGTCACCTTGTCGTGATTGAACGGCTTTCCGCGCACGTGGACTCAACGCGCCTTCAGCGCCATGCTCCGTGCCTGGGGCAAGGGGTTGTCGCGTTGTCCAATAGGAGAAGAAAATGTCACGACTGCCCATCTCCCGTCGCGGATTCTCCCGTCGCGAATTCCTGGCCGGCGTCGCTGCCGGCGGCGCACTGATCATGCTGCATCCGTTCTCCGCCCGCGCCGCGGCCAACCAGGCGCATCTCAGGATCATGGAGACGACCGACATCCATGTGAACCTGTTGCCTTACGATTACTACGCCGACAAAGCGAACGACACGATGGGCCTGTCGCGCACCGCCTCGCTGATCGATGCGGTGCGCAAGGAAGCCACCAATTCGATGCTGATCGACAATGGCGACCTGCTGCAGGGCAGCCCGATGGGTGACTATGTCGCCTATGAGGAGGGCATGAAGGATGGCGACCTGCACCCGGTCATGAAGGGAATGAACCTGCTCGGCTATGAATGCTCGACGCTCGGCAACCATGAATTCAATTACGGCCTGTCCTTCCTCGACAAGGTGCTGGCCGGCGCCAATTTTCCCTTCGTCTGCGCGAACCTGATCCGCGGCACCACGCTTGCCGCGAGCCCGCGCGACGACAAGCTCTACCTCAAGCCCTATGTGATCCTCGACAGGAAGATCAAGGATGGGTCGGGTGCCGAGCAACCGATCAGGATCGGCGTCATCGGCTTCGTGCCGCCCCAGATCATGGTCTGGGACCTGAAGAACCTCGAAGGCAACGTCCAGACGCGCGACATCGTCGAGACGGCCAAGGCCTGGGTGCCGCAGATCAGGGAAGAAGGCGCCGACATCGTCATCGCGCTCTCGCATTCCGGCATCGACATCAAGCAGGGCGACAAGATGGAGAACGCCTCCTTCTTCGTCGCCGGCGTCCAAGGCATCGACGCGGTCTTCACCGGCCACCAGCACCTGGTCTTCCCCGGCAAGAAGGATTTCCAGGCGCTCGCAGGCGTCGACACCGAAAAGGGCACGCTGCAGGGCAAGCCGGCGGTCATGGGTGGCTTCTGGGGCTCGCATATGGGTCTGATCGACCTGCTTCTTGAGCGCGACGGCTCGAAATGGCGGGTCGTCTCGGCCACCTCCGAGGCGCGGCCGATCTATGAGCGCGTCGACAACAAGAACAAGGCGACGGTTGGCGACGACAAGCGCATCATCGCCGCGCTCGAGCAGGATCACGAGGCAACCCTTGCCTATGTCCGCCGCCCCGTCGGCAAGACCTCGGCGCCGCTCTATTCCTATTTCGCTCTGGTGGCCGACGATCCATCGGTGCAGATCGTCAACCAGGCGCAGACCTGGTATCTCAAGGACATATTGAAGAGCACTGGGTGGAAGGACGTGCCGCTGCTATCGGCGGCAGCACCCTTCAAGGCCGGCGGCCGCAACGGCGCCGACTATTATACCGACGTTCCAGTGGGCGATATCGCCATCAAGAACGTCGCCGATCTCTATCTCTATCCGAACACGGTGCGCGCCGTCGAAATCACCGGCGCCGAGGTGAAGGAATGGCTGGAGATGTCGGCCGGCATCTTCAACCATATCGAGCCGGGCAAGGCGGATCAGCCGCTCATCAACACCGATTTCCCGTCCTACAATTTCGACGTCATCGATGGCGTCACCTACAGGATCGACCTGTCGCAGCCGCCGAAATACGATGCCAAGGGCGGCATCGCGAACACAGGCTCCAACCGCATCGCCGACCTGAAATTCGACGGAAAACCGATTGATCCGGCAGCGAAATTCGTCGTTGCCACCAACAACTACCGTGCCGGCGGCGGCGGCAATTTTCCCGATATCAACGCCTCGAAGATCATCTATGAGGCGCCCGACACCAACCGCGACGTGATCGTGCGCTTTGTCGTCAGCGAGGGCACCATCAATCCGTCGGCGGACGGCAACTGGTCGTTCGCGCCTCTGCCCGGCGCCAGCGTCGTCTTCGAGACCGGCCCGAGGGCCAAGGATTTCATTGCCGAGGTCAAGTCGTTGAAGATCGAGCCGGCAGGCGAGGGCGAGGCGGGCTTCGCCAAATACCGCATCACGCTTTGACGTCGTGCAGCGTCGACGCGGCTGCCTGGGCGGCCGCCCGCGCCGCCGCTGACGGGAAAGCGCTTCAGGCAAAAAGCAGTGAACTGCCAAAATCGCTGCCCCGGCCGCTCTGGTTCCGGCCGTCCGCATGGGATAGTTTTAGCCATGCGTTATGTGATCGTCATCGCCTCCATCACCTTCTTCCTGTTCTGGGACGGCCTCTACAATCGCGGCCACTACCTCGACGTGACCGTGCGGGAAGTCTCGCGCATCGTGCGCTACGTCACCGGGTAAGGTCTCGCCGGTTTCGCATAGCGGGCGCGACATCGTTGCCGGTTGACGCCTGGGCATCGCTCCCACAAAAACGCCGCTGAAACGAAGACCAGGGAGGCTGGCTTGATCCGGCACATCGTTTTCTTCAGCGTGCGGCGCAAGGAAGATGTCGAGACTGTGCGCTCGGGCCTGCTGGCGCTCGGCAAGATTCCGTACTCGAAGCATTTCGAGGTGACGCTCAACACCAAGGTCGATCAGTTCTCCAATGCGATCGATGTCGTCGTCTATGCCGAGTTCGAGGACGAGGCGGCGCTTGCCGCTTACAAGGCGCATCCGATTTATGCGGATACGACCAGCAAGGTGAAGCCGCTGCGCGAACTGCGCTATTCGGCCGATGTCGTGGCCGCTGCCTGAAGCGGCAGAGCACGGTCCGTCGGGCCGCCGCTCTTGAACAGCCGGCCGGAATGAGGCACACCGCGCCGGCATGACCAGAAACTCCGCCCATCCGCTCGACCATCTCGTGTTGCCGACACGGAACCTCGATGCCGCGCGGTCGCGTCTGGCCTCGCTCGGCTTCGTCGTCGCCCCCACGGGCATCCACCCGTTCGGCTCGGAGAACGCCTGCGTCTTTTTTGCCGACGGCACCTATCTCGAGCCGCTGGCGGTGGGAAATGAACAGGCGGCAAGACAAGCGATTTCGGCCGGCAATGTTTTCATAGCGCGCGACCGCCTTTTTCGCGAGCGGCTGGGCGAGGAAGGTTTTTCCGCCGTCGTGCTTGGAACCGGCAATGCCGATGCCGACCATATGCGTTTTGTCGAAGCCGGTCTGTCAGCCGGCGATACGCTGCGTTTCTCACGCGCGTTCACAGATGCGAACGGAAAGAGCGACACGGCGTCCTTCAAGCTGGCCTTCGCGGCCGGCAAGGGAGCGACGGACGCCTTCCTCTTCGCCTGCGAGCGCGTCAACGCGCCGAAGATCGATCGCAAGGCGCTGCAGGCCCATGCCAATGCCGTGACCGGCATCGTCGAAGTGATCGCGGTCAGCGACGCGCCGCCCGCGCAGATCGGACTGGTCGCGATCGCCGCAGACGCGAAGGCGGACGGTGACGCGGTGCGGCTGCCAAATGGGGTCCTGAGCATCGTCACGCCCGAAACCTACGCGCAGCGCTTCGGCCTGGCGGCCGAACCCTCACCGCATTTACGGTTTCAGGCGGTTGTTTTCTCGATCCGCGACAAAGCTACAGCGGCGCACGCGCTTGCGGCCGGGGCCATCGATCACGACATGAACGGCAGTGACATCGTCGTTCCGCCGGCGCCCGGACAGGGCGCCGCCTTCATCTTCCGGGAGATCCCATGAGCAAGCCCCTGGCGCCCAACGCATCGGTAACCGTCGGCAAGGTCGTCTTCGCCAACAATGCGCCGCTGTCGCTAATCGCCGGCCCGTGCCAGCTTGAATCGCGCCAGCACGCTTTCGACATGGCCGGCGCGCTGAAGGAACTGACGGAACGTCTGGGAATCGGCCTCGTCTACAAGACTAGCTACGACAAGGCCAACCGCACCTCGCTGTCGGCGACGCGCGGCGCGGGACTCGATGCGGCGATGCCGATCTTCGACGATCTGCGCAAGGAGTTTGGCCTTCCTGTGCTGACTGATGTCCACAACGAGGAGCAATGCGCGATCGTAGCCCCCCATGTCGATATCCTGCAGATCCCCGCCTTCCTGTCGCGCCAAACCGACATGCTGGTCGCCGCCGCCAGGACAGGCAAGGTCATCAACGTGAAGAAGGGGCAGTTCCTCGCGCCCTGGGACATGAAGAACGTCGTCGCCAAGATCACCGGCTCCGGCAACCCGAATGTGCTCACCACCGAGCGCGGCGTCTCGTTCGGCTACAACACGCTGGTCTCGGACATGCGCGCTCTGCCGGTCATGGCCGAGATCGGCGCCCCGGTGATCTTCGATGCCACCCATTCCGTGCAGCAGCCGGGCGGGCAGGGTGGCTCCTCCGGCGGCGAACGGCGCTTTGTCGCGACGCTCGCGCGCGCGGCCGTTGCCGTCGGTGTCGCCGGCGTCTTCATCGAAACCCATCAGGACCCGGACAATTCGACGTCTTCGGATGGCCCCAACATGGTGCCTCTCAAGGACATGCCGGCGCTGCTGGAAAAGCTCATGGCCTTTGATCGGATCGCCAAGGGCCACTGATTCCAGCGGCGGACCTCGATCCTGCGCCGGCTTGTGGTGAGCGGGGGCTGCCTCACCGACAGCTGAGCAAATCGTCGGGAACCTTAGCGCGCTCCTCTCATTGTCGGTGCATGCATTCAACGAGAGGAGCACCATCATGACTACTCCGTCCGGGCATACCGAAGCCATTGCCGCCTCGCGCGTCATCGGCACGTCGGTCTACAACACAGAAGGCAAAAGCATCGGCAGCATCGAGGACGTGATGCTCGACAAGATGTCGAACGGCATCATGTTCGCTGTGATCGGTTTCGGCGGCTTCCTCGGCATGGGCGAGAAGTACCACGCGATTCCGTGGGCGACGCTCGATTATGACGAGGATCAAGGCGGCTATGTCGTGCCGTTCACCAAGGAGCAGCTCCAGGCGGCACCGGCATATTCGATCGACGAATTGACCGGCGCCGACGGCGAAGCCGCCCGCGATGCTTCATTCCAGTATTACCATGTGAAGCCCTATTGGCATTGATCGCGCGATCGGCAAGCTGGGAATCGAAAGGCCCCTGATATAAAAGCCGGGGGCCTTTGACGTTAACTACTCCGCCGCGTTGAGAGTTGATAGCTCCACCGAGCTCTGCTGCGGTTTCTGATCGTCGCATGACGTCAGGAACGCCGCCGCGATCAGGAACAAACTCACGATACCGCTCAACTGGGACATGGCGAAACTCCTCCTGTTTCGCCCCGCGCGAACGCGACCATAGATGAGATGGTCACACAGCGCGCATGACTTATGATGACAGAAAATTGCGCTTCGTGAATCACACCCGCGGCAATAAATGCGGGCCCGCCGATTGCCTTTTGCTCTGCTTTGGCTAAGAGGGGCGCGACGCTTCAATCGATCAATCGGGGACATCGCAAATGACCGCCATCATCGACATTGTCGGGCGTGAAATCCTGGACAGCCGTGGCAATCCGACCGTCGAGGTCGACGTGGTGCTGGAGGACGGCTCCATGGGCCGCGCCGCTGTGCCGTCGGGCGCATCGACGGGCGCGCATGAGGCGGTCGAAGTCCGGGACGGCGGGCCGCGCTATCTCGGCAAGGGCGTGCAGCGCGCCGTCGAAGCGGTTAACGGCGAGCTGTTCGAGGCGATCGGCGGCATGGAAGCCGAGAACCAGATCCATATCGACCAGACGATGATCGAGCTCGACGGCACGCCGAACAAGAGCCGCCTCGGCGCCAACGCCATCCTCGGCGTGTCGCTGGCGGTCGCCAAGGCCGCGGCGGAAGCCGCGGGCCTGCCGCTCTACCGCTATGTCGGCGGCACCAAGGCGCACATCCTGCCGGTGCCGATGATGAACATCATCAACGGCGGCGCGCATGCCGACAACCCGATCGATTTCCAGGAATTCATGATCCTGCCGATCGGCGCGCCGACGCTGCGCGACGGCGTGCGCTGGGGCTCGGAGATTTTCCACACGCTGCGCAAGAAGCTCAAGGATGCCGGCCACAACACCAATGTCGGCGACGAGGGCGGCTTCGCTCCCAACCTGAAGAGCGCGCCTTCGGCGCTCGATTTCATCATGGAATCGATCGAGAAGGCCGGCTTCAAGCCGGGCGAGGACGTGGCCCTCGGTCTCGATTGCGCGGCGACCGAGTTCTTCAAGGACGGCAATTACGTCTATGAGGGCGAGAAGAAGACCCGCGATCCGAAGGCGCAGGCCAAGTACCTTGCCAAGCTCGCTGCCGACTATCCGATCATCACCATCGAGGACGGTCTTGCCGAGGACGATTGGGAAGGCTGGAAAATCCTGACCGATCTGATCGGCAAGAAGACCCAGCTCGTCGGCGACGATCTCTTCGTCACCAATACGGCGCGGCTGCGCGACGGCATCCGCATGGGCGTCGCCAATTCGATCCTGGTCAAGGTCAACCAGATCGGCTCGCTGACCGAGACGCTTGACGCCGTCGAGACCGCGCACAAGGCCGGCTACACCGCCGTCATGTCGCATCGCTCGGGCGAGACCGAGGATTCGACCATCGCCGACCTCGCCGTCGCCACCAATTGCGGGCAGATCAAGACCGGCTCCCTGTCGCGTTCGGACCGCATGGCCAAATACAACCAGCTCATCCGCATCGAGGAAGAGCTCGGCAAGCAGGCGCGCTACGCGGGCAAGTCGGTGGTCAAGGGCTGATCCCGGCAATTTCCAGGGAATGTAAGCGCGCTCGTTCGCTGAGCCGCTAATGCATGTCGCTCAAAAGTGCTCAGCGGTTTGAGAGAACGACATCAAAACAAAGACTTTAGAGCGCGTCGCAGGGCCTCGCGCGACGCGCCTGGGAGCACCGCGCTCCTCAAGCGCTTTCCGTGCGATGCACGCCGAGCGCCGCCGAGAGGCCTCCTGTGATTTTCAGCATCACGTCCGGCTCGTTTCGGTCGACGCCGTAGACGTAGCCCGGAAAATCGAGCGGTTTTTGGTGAGACCAGATTGCCTCATGCCGGTCGGGGGGCAGGACTTGCGCCGGGTCGCCGACGGCAATCCAGCCGATCGGTACGACGGCGCCAGGCTCGAGGCGGGTGCGTAGGTGAACGGTGCCGTTGATGCGGACTTCCGATCCGCGGCCTATGTGTGCGCCATGGAATACCGCGGCGCCCGTAGCGATAAAAACCTCATCGCCGACTTCTGCGCCGACCACGTGGCTATTGGGACCTACAATGCAATAGTTCCCAATCATGCAAGGGTGACGCGCTGTGGCGCGGATTACCGCATTCTCCAGCACGATGCAGTAGCGGCCAATGCGGATCGAGCCGCCTGCCTCCGCCACGAGGCGGGAGCCATGCATGACCCGGCTGCCAGCGCCAACGGTGACATCGCCACATACGGTGGCGTCCGGAGCGACCCACGCATCGGTATCGATTGCCGGCGAATGCCCGGCGTAAGAAACGATCATCGCTCGCTCTCCTGTTTCTCGATTTCAGCGGCGCGACAGCCGATCGGACAAACCTCGGCTCCGCAAAGATCATGCTCGCAGAGGCGACAGGTTGTTCTCGCGAAGGCCCGGGAAGACGTCGCGCCGGCAAGAATCCTATCCAGCATGGAAACAAAGCGCGGCCGCTCATCCGGTCGCAGTGCGGACAGCAATCCGTCAAGCGCGGTGAGCCGGAGAGCCTGCATCTCCTTGACCTGGGCGTGGCCTCTCTCCGTTAGCATCAACGGCGTGACACGACCCTCCGGTTTGCCACGCTCAATCAGCGCCTGCCGCTCCAGCCCGTCGATCAAACGTACAGCAGTCGGTTGACTGACACCGACGATGTCAGCGAGTTGCGTCGTCGTCAGTCCCGGCTTGAAGTGCAGCATCGACAGCACCGCCGCCGCGCTCGATGAAAGCTCCCTCAAGGATGCTTCCGTCCTGTCGCGAATCACGGCGCCGAGAGCGCCGAGCTTGTTGGCGTCCAATAATTGCATAGCGTATGCATGCATCATTTCAGGACGACGTCAACCTTTTCACGCATGCGGGCCACGCGACCGCAAACACGTCGAGGCAACTTGCCCGCCGGTCATTCCACTTCGCCAAAGTCCACGGTCCGTAACCGTCCATTAAGCACAATCGGGCGAAATGCGACTCATGGCCGCCTGCGTTCGTGGCCGCGAGGGTTCGGGTCATGTGGACACGTCAGCACAAGCAGAGAAACACCGGCAGGCTGATCATCCCCTCGCTTTGCGTGCTCTTCCTGGCCTATTTCGGCTTCCATGCCTATCACGGCGAATTCGGCATCTATTCCAAATATCGGCTGCAGGCCCGGGCGGTTGAATTGCAGGCCCAGCTTGACGCCGTGAAGGCGCGCCGGATCGACTTCGAGCGTCGTGTCCAGCTGATGCATGAGGGCACACTGGAGAAGGATATGCTTGACGAGCAGGCCCGAAAGGCGCTCAATCTGTCCCATCCCGACGAAATCACCATCATGCTGCCTGTCGCGACGAAATAACCGAATTTCGGTTAATCGCCGTTATTTTCAATGATTCTAACCGCTTAGACGCATGCCAGCCATGCGTTTTTCAGCATGGCGCAATGCATCCTTGCATGTTAGCTTTCCGCAATCGGTGGGGAGACGATCGATCTCCCTGAATGTCCGCGAAGAGACGCCAACAGGGAGTGACGCATGGCCACCGCCGCCAAAAAAGCGCCCGCAAAATCCAGATCCGACAAACAGCCCAATCTGTCAGCGCCCAAACCGGCGGATTTCACCAAAGAAGAAGAGCTTTCCGCCTACCGGCACATGCTTTTGATCCGCCGCTTCGAGGAGAAGGCGGGCCAGCTCTACGGCATGGGCTTCATCGGCGGCTTCTGCCACCTCTATATCGGCCAGGAGGCCGTCGTCACCGGCATGAAGATGGCGCTGATCGAAGGCGACCAGATGATCACCGCCTATCGCGACCATGGCCACATGCTGGCGATGGAGCTGTCGCCGCGCGGCGTCATGGCCGAGCTGACTGGCCGCCGCGGCGGCCTATCGAAGGGCAAGGGCGGCTCGATGCACATGTTCTCCAAGGAGAAGCATTTCTATGGCGGCCACGGCATTGTCGGCGCGCAGGTGTCGCTCGGCACCGGTCTCGCCTTCGCCAACCGCTACCGCGACAACAAGAATGTCTCGCTGACCTATTTCGGCGATGGCGCCGCCAACCAGGGCCAGGTATATGAAAGCTTCAACATGGCCTCGCTGTGGAAGCTGCCGGTGATCTACATCATCGAGAACAACCGCTACGCCATGGGCACGTCCGTGTCGCGCTCGTCGGCCGAGACCGACTTCTCGCATCGCGGCGCTTCCTTCAAGATTCCCGGCATCCAGGTCGACGGCATGGACGTGCGCGCGGTGAAGTCGGCGGCCGATCTCGCCACCGAATGGTGCCGTGCCGGCAACGGTCCGCTCATCCTCGAGATGCAGACCTATCGCTATCGCGGCCATTCGATGTCCGACCCGGCGAAATACCGCTCCAAGGAGGAAGTGCAGAAGATGCGCTCCGAGCATGACCCGATCGAGCAGGTCCGGGTGCGGCTGCTCGACAAGAAGTGGGCAAGCGAGGACGAGCTCAAGGCCATCGACAAGGAAGTCCGCGACATCGTCGCCGACGCCGCCGAATTCGCCCAGAACGACGCCGAGCCGGATCCGTCCGAGCTCTGGACCGACATCGTACTCTAAGGAGAGGGCAAGGACATGCCGATCGAAATTCTCATGCCCGCGCTGTCGCCGACGATGGAAGAGGGCAATCTTTCCAAATGGCTGAAGAACGAAGGCGACAAGGTCGTCGCCGGTGACGTCATCGCCGAGATCGAGACCGACAAGGCGACGATGGAAGTCGAAGCCGTCGACGAAGGCACGCTGGCCAAGATCGTGGTTCCCGCCGGCAGTGAAGGCGTCAAGGTCAACGCGGTCATCGCCGTGCTTGCCGTCGACGGCGAGGACGTCGACAAGGCCGGCGAAGGTGTCGGTGAAGAACCCGCCAAGGCTGAAAAAGCCACGCCGGCGCCAGCCCCCGCCGCGGCCAAGAGCGACGCTGCCGCTCCTGTCGCCGCCGCGCCGAAGGCGGAAATCGCCGCCGATCCGGATATTCCCGCCGGCACCGAGATGGTTTCCACCACGGTGCGCGAAGCGCTCCGTGACGCCATGGCCGAGGAGATGCGCCGCGACGGCGATGTCTTCGTCATGGGCGAGGAAGTCGCCGAGTACCAAGGCGCCTACAAGATCACGCAGGGCCTGCTGCAGGAATTCGGGCCGAGGCGCGTCGTCGACACGCCGATCACCGAGCATGGCTTTGCCGGCGTCGGCGTCGGTGCCGCGATGGCGGGGCTGAAGCCGATCGTCGAGTTCATGACCTTCAACTTCGCCATGCAGGCGATCGACCAGATCATCAACTCGGCCGCCAAGACGCTCTATATGTCCGGCGGCCAGATGGGCGCGCCGATCGTGTTCCGTGGACCGAATGGAGCGGCGGCCCGCGTCGCCGCGCAGCACTCGCAATGCTATGCCGCCTGGTACAGCCATATCCCCGGCCTAAAAGTGGTGATGCCCTATACGGCTGCCGACGCCAAGGGCCTGCTCAAGGCCGCGATCCGCGATCCGAACCCGGTCATCTTCCTGGAGAACGAGATCCTCTACGGCCATTCCTTCGACGTGCCGAAGCTCGACGATTTCGTGCTGCCGATCGGCAAGGCGCGTATCCACAAGCAGGGCAAGGACGTCACCCTCGTCTCCTTCGGCATCGGCATGACCTATGCGCTCAAGGCGGAAGCCGAGCTGCGCGGCATGGGCATCGACGCCGAGATCATCGATCTCAGAACCATCCGCCCGCTCGACTTCGACACGATCATCGCCTCGGTGAAGAAGACCAATCGGTTGGTGGTGGTGGAAGAAGGTTTTCCGCAGAACTCGGTCGGCGATCACGTCGCCAACCAGGTCTCGCAGCGCGCCTTCGATTTCCTCGATGCGCCGGTGATCACCATTGCCGGCAAGGACGTGCCCATGCCTTATGCGGCGAACCTCGAGAAGCTGGCGCTGCCCAACGTCGGCGAAGTCGTCGAGGCCGTCAAAGCCGTCACTTATCGCTGAGCCGGTCGGGAGGACATCATGCCAATCAACATCACAATGCCGGCGCTCTCTCCCACGATGGAAGAGGGCAATCTGTCAAAATGGCTGGTCAAGGAAGGCGATAAGGTTTCGCCGGGTGACGTGATCGCCGAGATCGAGACCGACAAGGCGACGATGGAAGTCGAAGCCGTCGATGAAGGCACGGTCGCCAAGCTGGTGGTTCCGGCCGGCACCGAAGGCGTCAAGGTCAACGCGCTGATCGCCATCCTGGCCGGTGAAGGTGAGAATGCCGCGGCCGCTGCCAAGAGCGGCAGCGGCGCGCCCAAGGCCGAAGCGCCGAAAGCGGATGCCCCGAAGGCCGAGCCGCCCAAGGAGGCGCCGAAGCCGGCAGCCGCCGCTGCGGCCTCCGCGCCGAAGGCCGAGCCTGCTCCGGTCGCCAACGGCCACGCTGCCGGCGATCGCGTCTTCGCATCGCCGCTGGCCCGCCGCATCGCCAAGGATGCCGGCGTCGACGTGACGGCGCTGACCGGCTCCGGCCCGCATGGCCGCGTGGTGAAGGTCGATGTCGAGGCGGCGATCGCTTCCGGTGGCGCTCCGGCTGCGAAGGCGCCCGCCGGCGCTCCGTCCGCTCCGGCCGCGGCGCCCAAGCCAATGTCGGACGACCAGGTGCTGAAGCTGTTCGCCGAAGGCTCCTACGAGCTGGTGCCGCATGACAACATGCGCAAGACCATCGCGCGCCGCCTGGTCGAGGCCAAGTCGACCATCCCGCATTTCTATTTGACGCTCGACTGCGAGCTCGACGCGCTGCTTGCGCTGCGCACGCAGCTCAATGCCGCAGCCCCGATGCGGAAGGCCGACAAGGGCGAGGTTCCGGCCTACAAGCTCTCGGTCAACGACATGGTCATCAAGGCCATGGCGATGGCGCTGATGGCGGTGCCGGATGCCAACGCCTCCTGGACCGAAAATGCCATGGTCAAGCACAAGCACGCCGATGTCGGCGTCGCCGTCTCGATCCCCGGCGGCCTGATCACGCCGATCATCCGCCATGCCGATGAAAAGACGCTGTCGGTCATCTCCAACGAGATGAAGGACATGGCCAGCCGCGCCAGGAGCCGCAAGCTGAAGCCGGAAGAATATCAGGGCGGCACGACGGCGGTGTCCAATCTGGGTATGTTCGGCGTCAAGGACTTTGCCGCCGTCATCAACCCGCCGCATGCGACGATCCTGGCTGTCGGCGCCGGCGAGGAGCGGGCGGTGGTCAAGAAGGGCGAGATCGGAATAGCCACCGTGATGTCGGTGACCTTGTCGACCGATCACCGCGCCGTCGACGGCGCGCTCGGCGCGGAACTGCTCGGCGCCTTCAAGCGCCTGATCGAAAACCCGATGGGCATGCTGGTGTAAGAAGGGAAAAGGCGGTGCGGAAATTCTTCACCAGCCTTTTCGCCCTGATCATTTTCAATCCTGACGGCGAGCTCTTCGCACTCCTGCGCGGCAGGCGCTCGCAGCCAGCTTTCGGCAAGGGTGGGGCAACCGCATGAAGACAATTCTCTGCTATGGCGACTCGCTGACCTGGGGCTATGACGCCGCCAGTCTCGGCCGCCATGCGCTCGAGGACCGCTGGCCGAGCGTTCTCGGGGGCGAGCTCGGGGGCGACGTCGAAGTCATCGCCGAAGGCCTCAACGGCCGCACCACGGCATTCGACGACCATCTGGCTGGTGCCGATCGCAATGGTGCCCGCGTCCTGCCGACGATCCTGACCAGTCATGCGCCGCTCGATCTCGTCATCATCATGCTCGGCTCCAACGACATGAAGCCCTGGATTCACGGCAATCCGGTCGCAGCCAAGCAAGGCGTGCAGCGGCTGATCGATATCGTGCGCGGCCATGACTATCCGTTCGAATGGCCGGCGCCGCAGATCCTCATCGTCGCGCCGCCTGTCGTGACACGCACTGACAATGCCGAGTTCAAGGAAATGTTCGCTGGCGGTGACGACGCCTCCAAGCGACTTGCGGCCCAATATTCGGCGCTGGCCGACGAGGCCGGCTGCGGCTTCTTCGACGCCGGCACTATCGCTACCACCACGCCGCTCGACGGCGTCCATCTCGATGCCGAGAACACGCGAAACATCGGCAAGGCTCTGGCGCCGCTCGTGCGCGTCATGCTCTCGCTCTAACCCTCAGAAAGATCAGGGAGAAAACCCGTGGCTGAATCCTACGACGTCATCATCATCGGCTCAGGCCCCGGCGGCTATGTCACGGCGGTGCGTTCCGCCCAGCTCGGCTTCAAGACGGCGATCGTCGAGCGCGAGCATCTTGGCGGCATCTGCCTGAATTGGGGCTGCATTCCGACCAAGGCGCTGCTGCGCTCGGCCGAGATCATGCATTATTCGGATCATCTGAAGGATTATGGGCTGAAGCTTGAGTCGGGTAAAATCATCCCCGACACCGCTGCCGTGGTCGACCGCTCGCGAAAAGTCTCGCTACGGCTGAACACCGGCGTCGGCTTCCTGATGAAGAAGAACAAGGTCGACGTCATCTGGGGCGAGGCGAAGCTTTCCAAGGCTCCTGCCGGTGACAAACCGGGCGAGGTCGTCGTTTCGAAGACCGCGAAGAAGGCGATGGAGCCGCAGCCGCCGGTGCCGAAAGGCGTCAAGGGCGAGGGCACCTACACGGCCAAGCACATCATCCTGGCGACCGGCGCCAGGCCGCGCGCACTGCCCGGCATCGAGCCGGACGGCAAGCTGATCTGGACCTATTTCGAGGCCATGGTGCCGAAGGAAATGCCGAAATCGCTGCTGGTGATGGGCTCGGGCGCCATCGGCATCGAATTCGCCTCCTTCTATCGCACCATGGGCGCCGATGTGACGGTGGTCGAGCTGCTGCCGGCGGTGATGCCGGTCGAGGACGCCGAGGTCTCGAAATTCGCGCAAAAACAATTCGAGAAGCAAGGCATGAAGATCCTCCTCGAGGCCAAGGTGACCAAGGTCGAAAAGGGCGCCAATTCGGTCACCG
Source organism: Mesorhizobium sp. B1-1-5 (assembly GCF_006443065.1). NCBI lineage: Bacteria > Pseudomonadati > Pseudomonadota > Alphaproteobacteria > Hyphomicrobiales > Phyllobacteriaceae > Mesorhizobium > Mesorhizobium sp. B1-1-5. The sequence continues at coordinate 32,474 of NZ_VFWS01000023.1, forward strand.
CCCATGTCGAGATGAAGGACGGCAAGGTCGAGAAGATCACCGCCGACCGCATGATCTCGGCCGTCGGCGTGCAGGGCAACATCGAGAATCTCGGCCTTGAAGCGCTTGGCGTGAAGACGGATCGCGGCTGCGTGGTCGTCGATGGCTACGGCAAGACCAATGTGCCCGGCATCTACGCGATCGGCGACGTCGCCGGCCCGCCTATGCTCGCCCACAAGGCCGAGCATGAAGGCGTTGTCTGCGTCGAGAAGATAGCCAATTTCCCGGGCGTGCACCCCATCGACAAGTTGAAGATCCCCGGCTGCACCTATTGCAGCCCGCAGGTCGCTTCCGTCGGCCTGACCGAAGCGAAGGCCAAGGCCGAAGGCAAGGATATCCGCGTCGGCCGCTTCCCGTTCAGCGCCAACGGCAAGGCCATCGCGCTCGGCGAGGACCAGGGCTTCGTCAAAGCCATCTTTGACAAGAAGACCGGCCAGCTACTCGGCGCGCACATGGTCGGCGCCGAGGTGACCGAGCTCATCCAGGGTTTTGTCGTGGCGATGAACCTGGAGACCACCGAGGAAGAGCTGATGCATACGATCTTCCCGCATCCGACACTGTCGGAGATGATGAAGGAGAGCGTGCTCGACGCCTATGGCCGCGTTTTGAACGCATGATGAGTCACCAATCGGTGATAAGTCACCAATCGGTGATCGATGGCCAATCCGTGCTAACGTTGTCGGGCGAGACTCACACGCGGCAGCCGGAGAAAGCTGACGGCAAGGCGGTTCGTATCCGGATGCATTTTCACCTGATCGAGGAGGAATTGGCACATGCATATGAATGGTGTCGGCTGGATCGCAGCCATCATCGTCGGCGGCTTGGCGGGCTGGCTGGCCGAGATGGTCATGAAGAGCAACACCGGTATCTTCATGAACATCATCATGGGGATCGTCGGTGCGATAGTGCTGAACGCGATCCTGCAGGCTCTCAACATCCAGTCGTTCGGCGTCGGCTGGGTCGCCTATCTGATCACCGGCTTCATCGGCGCCTGCCTGCTGATCTTCGTCGGACGGCTCGTGCGTCGCTGACCCGAAGCCGCCGTTATGCGAAAATGGCCGTGGCGGCATGCGCTGCCGCGGCCTTTTTCTTTGTCCCGAAAAGTCCTAGATGACGCAAGACAGGCGGCTGGCGAAATCGCGGCCGCGAAGGGTTTGAAATGGTCACAGTCGTAGACACGATCGCCAACCGGCCGCGCCCGCGGCATCCCGAAAAGGCGCACCGGCCCGACCAGGAGGTGCTGCGCAAGCCCGACTGGATCCGCGTCAAAGCGCCGGTTTCCAAGGGCTATGCCGAAACGCGCGAGATCGTGAAGTCGCACAAGCTGGTGACGGTGTGCGAGGAGGCCGGTTGCCCCAACATCGGCGAATGCTGGGACAAGAAGCACGCCACCTTCATGATCATGGGCGAGATCTGCACGCGCGCCTGCGCCTTCTGCAATGTCGCGACCGGCATCCCGACCGCGCTCGACCAGGATGAGCCGGCGCGCGTGGCGCACGCCGTCAAGCAGATGGGGTTGAGCCATGTCGTCATCACATCCGTCGACCGCGACGATCTTGACGATGGCGGCGCGCAGCATTTCGCCGAAGTCATCCGCGCCATTCGCTCGGCAACGCCATCGACGACGATCGAGATCCTGACGCCCGACTTCCTGCGCAAGGACGGCGCGCTGGAGATCGTCGTCGCCGCCAAGCCCGATGTCTTCAACCACAATCTCGAAACCGTGCCGTCGAACTACCTGACGGTTCGCCCCGGCGCGCGTTATTTCCATTCGATCCGGCTTTTGCAGCGGGTCAAGGAACTCGACCCGTCGATCTTCACCAAATCCGGCATCATGGTCGGCCTCGGCGAGGAGCGCAACGAAGTGCTGCAGTTGATGGACGATCTGCGTTCGGCCAATGTCGATTTCATGACCATCGGCCAGTATCTGCAGCCTTCCAAAAAGCATCATCCGGTGATCCGCTTTATCCCGCCGGACGAGTTCAAATCCTACGAGACGATCGGCAAGACCAAGGGTTTCCTGCTGATGGCGTCGAGCCCGCTGACGCGCTCCTCGCACCATGCCGGCGAGGATTTCGCCAGGCTGCGCGAGGCGCAGCTCGCGAAGGCCAGCTGACCTTCAATGCCGAAATTCGAGGCGACACGCCGCGTCGCGCATACGCCCGACGAGATGTTCGCGCTGGTGGCGGACATCGAGGCCTACCCGCAATTCCTGCCGCTCTGCGAATCGCTCACCGTGCGCTCGCGCAAGGAGCGTGACGGCCGCACCATCCTGGTTGCCGATATGAGCATCGGCTATAAGGCGATCCGCGAGACATTCACGACCCAGGTGCTGTTGAAGCCCGACGAGAAAGCGATCGACGTCAAATACATAGACGGCCCGTTCAAATATCTCAGCAACATCTGGCGCTTCGATCCCGCGACCAGCGGCTGCGAGGTGCATTTCTTCATCGACTACGAGTTCAAGAGCCGCATCCTCGGCGCGGTGATGGGTACGATGTTCGACCGCGCCTTCCGCATGTTCTCGGAAGCCTTCGAGAAACGGGCAAACGTGATTTACGGTGTAAAGCCCGCCTAACGTTCGCCCAGCGCCCGCAAGCCGAGTTGCAGCGCGTGCCTCACCGTCTCGTGCCGGATGAATTCGCGGCCCTTGTGACCGAACAGCTGCGGCTCGGCGATAACCGGCTGTCCGGCAAGCGCTATCCCGAACCAGACAAGACCGACTGGCTTGTCGGCCGAGCCGCCGCTGGGGCCGGCAATGCCGGTGACGGCGAGCGACAGACTTGCCTGCGAATGCGTCAGCGCCCCCGCCGCCATTTCCAGAACCGTCTCGCGCGAGACCGCGCCATGAGCATTGAGCGTGGCGGCGGAGACGCCGAGCATCTCCATCTTGGCTTCGTTGGAATAGGTGACGAAGCCGCGATCGACCACGGCGGAAGACCCGGCGATATCGGTGAGCGCCGCGATGATCAGGCCGCCGGTGCAGCTTTCGGCCGTCGCCAGCATGATGCCGCGCTGCTGGCAGGCCTGGAGCAGGGCATTTGCGAGTTCGGCGTTGCTCATGCCGGCACCTCGCCCGGATAGACGACGCTGGCGGTGGCGATCGCGGCGATACCTTCGCCGCGCCCGACAAAGCCGAGCTTCTCGTTGGTTGTCGCCTTGATCGAAATGCGCTCGGGCGCGATGCCGAGCATGGCTGCGAGCGCTTGCGTCATTGCCGCGCGATGCGGCCCGACGCGCGGCGCCTCGCAGATCAGCGTGATGTCGGCATTGGCGATACGGCCGCCGCGCTCGCGCACCAGCCTTGCCGCGTGCTCAACGAATATCTTCGAGGCAGCACCCTTCCATTGCGGGTCCGATGGCGGGAAATGCGTGCCGATATCGCCGGCGCCGCAGGTGGCGAGCAGCGCGTCCGTCAGCGCGTGAAGCCCGACATCGGCGTCCGAATGGCCGGAGAGTTTGCGATCATATGGAATGGCGACGCCGCAGAGCTTTACATGGTCGCCGGGCTCGAACGCGTGCACGTCATAGCCGTTGCCGGTACGAATATCCGGGAAGCGCTGCTGCGCGCTCGAAAGCCGCTGGTCGGCCAATGCAATGTCCCTTGCCCAGGTGAGTTTGACGTTGTCCGGCGATCCGGGAACGATCTTGACCGGTATCTGTGCCCATTCGGCGATCGCCGCGTCGTCGGTGAATTCCGTCTTGCCCAGATGATGTGCCTTCTCGTGCGCGGCAAGCAGCGGCCAGAACGGAAAGCCCTGCGGCGTCTGCGCGGCATGAAGGCCGGCTCTCGACACCGTCTCGTCGATCATGCCGGCGGCCGATTCTCGCTTCAGCGTGTCGGCGACAGGCAGCGCCGGCAACGCGCCCTGGCGCTCGCCGATGGCTTCGATGGTGCGGTCGATCAGCCCGGCGTCGACGAAGGGTCGCACGGCGTCATGCACCAGCACTTTTGTCGGTGCCTGGTCCCTCAGCGCCAGGAGGCCGAGCCGGACGGACGCCTGGCGCGAAGGGCCGCCGATAACGGCGACAAGACGATTGCCATGCGCTTCGGCCGCGCGTTGGAAGAGGTCGGCGTCGTCGGCATGGATGGCCACGACCACGGGACCGATCATCGGATGGGAGAGGAAGATATCCAAGGTATGCGCGATGACGGCACGGCCGCCGATGCGCTGATATTGCTTCGGACCGTCGGCCTGTCCGGCGCGCGCGCCGCGGCCGGCGGCAACGATCACCACCCCGATCCCGCCGTTCAGGCCTGCCGCTTGCTTTTCGCTTGCCTCGCTCATTCCGATCGGTCCTAGAGCCGGATGATTTCAGGTCGATTCGGCCTGAAATCTGAATCCGTCTCTAAATCAAAGAAGTAGAGCATGATGTCGGCCGAAAACCGCTCACACTTTTCGGCATCATGCTCTAGTCGGGGTGATGGCCGAAGGCCAGCTTTTTCCAAAATGCGCCTTAATGTGACGTCATTGCGCGTTGCACAATGCCACACTTCTGGCTAGAGAATGTGCAACGATCGAGCATGCTTGGTTTTTGTGCATGGCTGAACTGACCACATTGGCATCGCCTCTTGATGTCGGCGGCGTGAAAATCCGTAATCGGGTTTTCCTGGCGCCGATGTCGGGCATCACCGACGAGCCGTTCCGGCAGCGCGCGCACGCGCATGGCGCGGGATTGGTCGTTTCGGAAATGGTGGCGAGCGGCGAACTGGCCAAGGGCAGGGCAGGCTGCGACCTTCGCATCCGTCATTCCGGCCTGCCGGTGCATATGGTGCAGCTTGCCGGCCGCGAGGCCGTGCACATGGCCGAGGGCGCGCGAATCGCGGCGGGCGAGGGCGCCGATATCATCGACATCAATATGGGCTGCCCGGCGAAGAAGGTGACCGGCGGCTATGCCGGCTCGGCACTGATGCGCGACCTCGACCATGCGCTGTCGCTGATCGAGGCGGTGGTCGGCGCCGTTTCGGTGCCGGTGACCGTCAAGATGCGGCTCGGCTGGGACGAAAGCGCGCTCAACGCGCCGATGCTGGCGCGGCGCGCCGAACAGGCCGGCGTCAGCATGGTGACCGTGCATGGCCGCACGCGCTGCCAATTCTATCAGGGCAAGGCCGACTGGCGCGCCATCGCGCGCGTCAAGCAAGCCGTCTCGATCCCGGTGGTGGCCAATGGCGACGTCGGCTCGCCGGAAGAGGCGGCGACAATCCTCGAACAGTCCGGCGCCGACGCGGTGATGGTCGGTCGCGCGCATTACGGCGCGCCGTGGATTGCAGGAAGCATCGCCTCAATTGCCGGTGGTGTATCTGCGCCGGGCATTCCGCACACGCCGCAGGCGCTCGCCGACTATGTCGTGTCGCACTACGAGGACATGCTCTCGCTCTACGGCATGGAAAGCGGGCTGCGCCAGGCGCGCAAGCATCTCGGCTGGTATCTCGACCGCCATGCTCCCGATATTTCAGCCGAGCGGCGCAAACGCATTCTCACGTCCTTCGAGCCGGGTGAAGTCGCGGCCGAATTGTGCCGTGTCTTCGCCGATGGCGCGCAACCGACCAGCCTGCGGAGCGCGGCATGAAGGCGGACGTGCCACAGCAGTCCGATATGGCGGATGCCGCCAACATCGTGCTCAACACCATCCGCCGCCCGGTGATCATGGTCGATCCGGACGGCTTCATCACATTCGCCAACGCCGATGCCGAGGACTTCTTCCGCTCCAGCGCGAATATGCTCGCGCGCAACACGCTGTCCAAGCTGGTGCCCTTCGGCAGTCCGCTGCTGACGCTGGTCGACCAGGTGCGCGAACGCCGCGCGCCGGTCAACGAATACCGCGTCGATGTCTCGTCGCCGCGGCTCGGCATCGAAAAGATGGTCGATCTCTATGTCGCGCCGGTGCCGGAATTTCCGGGCTCGGTCGTCGTCATGTTCCAGGAACGGTCGATGGCCGACAAGATCGACCGCCAGATGACGCATCGCGGTGCGGCGCGCTCCGTCACCGGCCTTGCCGCGATGCTCGCGCATGAGATCAAGAACCCGCTCTCCGGCATCCGCGGCGCCGCCCAGTTGCTCGAGCTTTCCGCCTCCGATGAAGATCGCGCGCTGACCCGCCTGATCACCGACGAGACCGATCGCATCGTCTCGCTGGTCGACCGCATGGAAGTGTTCTCCGATGAGCGGCCGATCGAACGCTATCCGGTCAACATCCATGTCGTGCTCGACCATGTGAAGGCGATTGCCAAAAATGGTTTTGCAAGACGGATCAAGATCTTGGAGGAATATGATCCATCATTGCCTCCGGTCTTCGCCAACCGCGACCAGCTGATCCAGGTCTTCCTCAACCTGGTCAAGAACGCCGCCGAGGCGATCGGCGCCGACCCGCAAGGCGAGATCGCGCTCTCGACGGCCTTCCGTCCAGGCATCCGCGTCTCGGTGCCCGGAACGCAGGACCGGGTCTCGTTGCCGCTGGAGTTCTGCGTGCATGACAACGGTCCGGGCGTTTCCGAGGACATCCTGCCGATCCTGTTTGATCCGTTCATCACCACCAAGCCGAACGGCTCCGGACTTGGCCTTGCGCTGGTCGCCAAGATCGTCGGCGAGCATGGCGGCATCATCGAATGCGATTCGACGCCGCGCGGAACGACGTTTCGCATCCTGCTTCCAGCCTGGAAAGAGGCCGCACCAAGCGCCGGTGATGAAGCTGAAGGAGACCGCACATGACCGCTCGCGGCAATATTCTCGTCGCCGATGACGATGCGGCCATCCGCACCGTGCTCAACCAGGCGCTGTCGCGGGTCGGCCACGAGGTGCGTGTGACCTCCAATGCCTCGACGCTGTGGCGTTGGGTGGCTGCGGGCGAGGGCGATCTCGTCATCACCGACGTGGTGATGCCCGACGAAAACGCCTTCGACATGCTGCCGCGCATCAAGAAGGCGCGGCCCGAGCTGCCGGTCATCGTCATGAGCGCCCAGAACACGTTCATGACCGCTATCCGCGCTTCCGAGACCGGCGCCTACGAATATCTGCCGAAGCCGTTCGACCTGACGGAGTTGCTCAACATCGTCAGCCGGGCGCTGGCCGAGCCGAAGCGGCCGAAGCTCGATGCCCGCGCGGAAGACCAGCCGGAGACGATGCCGCTGGTCGGCCGATCCGCCGCCATGCAGGACATCTACCGCATGCTGGCGCGGATGATGCAGACCGACCTCACGGTCATGATCAGCGGCGAGTCCGGCACCGGCAAGGAGCTGGTGGCGCGCGCGCTGCACGAATATGGCCGCCGTCGCGGCGGCCCGTTCGTGGCCATCAACATGGCGGCGATCCCGCGCGACCTGATCGAATCGGAACTGTTCGGCCACGAGAAGGGCGCCTTCACCGGGGCACAGAACCGCTCCAGCGGCCGGTTCGAACAGGCCGAGGGCGGCACGCTGTTCCTCGACGAGATCGGCGACATGCCGATGGAAGCGCAGACCAGGCTGCTGCGCGTGCTGCAGCAGGGCGAATATACCACTGTCGGCGGCCGCACGCCGATCAAGACCGATGTGCGCATCGTCGCGGCCACCAACAAGGACCTGCGCACGCTGATCAACCAGGGCCTCTTCCGCGAGGACCTGTTCTATCGTCTCAACGTCGTGCCGCTCAGGCTGCCGGCGCTGCGCGAGCGTTCCGAGGACATTCCCGACCTGGTGCGGCATTTCTTCAAGCAGGGCGCCAGCGAGGGCCTGCAGACCAAGCGCATATCCTCCGGCGGCATCGAGCTCATGAAACGCTATCCCTGGCCGGGCAATGTGCGCGAGCTTGAAAACCTGGTGCGCCGGCTGGCCGCCCTCTACTCGCAGGACGAGATTTCGTCGGAAATCATTGAATCGGAGCTGAAAACCGGCGAAAGGCCGGTCGTGCCCGATGGCGGCGCGCTCATCCCCGACGATCTGTCGATCGGCCAGGCGGTCGAGCATTTCCTGCAGCGCTACTTCGCCTCCTTCGCCGGCGAATTGCCGCCGGCCGGGCTCTACCAGCGCATCCTTGCCGAGGTCGAGTATCCGCTGGTGCTGGCTTCGATGACGGCGACGCGCGGCAACCAGATCAAGGCGGCGGAGCTTTTGGGGCTCAACCGCAACACGCTGCGCAAGAAGATCCGCGAGCTCGGCGTCAACGTCTACAAATCGGCCAGGCAGCCGTAACGTCACCTCGTCCCGTCGGTGAATTTTGTCTGGGAAAGATTATCTTCCCGGCCACACTTGTTGCATAATCGCCACAATGCGTTGCATACATCCGACGCGATGACTCTGTACCGCGACATGGCAGCTGAGGCTCCGACCCTGACCCAACCGCTTTTCAACCAAACCGGCACGCGTGACGGGCGACGGTTGCTGGCGTTGCCCGGCGTGGTCGCCATTGCCGGCGCGGTGATCACGGCGGCCATCTCGTTTGCGATCCTGGTCGGCGCAACGCCGATCGCGCCGACCGCCGACGCGACTTGGGCACTGATCGCGGCCAATGCCGTCTTTGTGCTGTTCCTCATCGCGTTAATCGCGCGCGAGGTGCGACGCATCGTGCTGGCGCGGCGCCACGGCAGGGCTGCCTCGCGGCTGCATGTGCGCATCGTCGCCATGTTCGCTCTGGTCGCCGCCATCCCGGCCATCATGGTTGCGATCATCGCCTCGATCACGCTCGACATCGGCCTCGACCGCTGGTTCGAAATCCGCACCAAGACGATCGTCAACTCGTCGCTGTCGATCGCTGACGCCTATGTGCAGGAGAACGCGCGCAACCTGCAGGGCACGACATTGTCGATGGCATACGATCTCGATGCCTCGCGCACGCTTTACGGTCTCGACAAGGGTGGTTTCCTCGATCTGTTGAACAAGGAAGCCGTCGGGCGCGGACTGGCGCATGCGGCCCTGATCAAGCCGGACGGCTCGTTCGTCATGAACGCCAAGACCGACGCCGATTTCCCCATGCCCGAGCCGCCCTCGGGCGCCGTCGACACCGCGGCCGACGGCAAGCCGGTGCTGATAGAACCGCGCACCCGCAACATCATGGGCGCCATCATCAAGCTGCGCGAGATCGAAGGGCTTTATCTGTACACGATCCGGCTGGTCGATCCCGACGTGATAAAGGCGCGCCAGATCGTCAGGGGCAACACCGACGAATACCGCAATCTGCAGGACAATCGCCGGACCTCGCAGGTCGCCTTCGCGTTGCCTTATCTGTCGCTCACGCTGATCATCACGCTCTCGGCGATCTGGACCGGCATCGCCGTCGCCGACCGGATCGTGCGGCCGATCCGCCAGCTGATCGGCGCCGCCGACGAGGTGGCGACCGGAAATCTCGACGTGGCCGTTCCGGTACGCCAGTCCGATGGCGACGTCGCCTCGCTCGGCGAGACCTTCAACAACATGATCCTGGAGCTCAAGTCGCAACGCAACGAGCTGCTCTCGGCCAAGGATCTGATCGACGAGCGCCGGCGTTTCTCCGAGGCGGTGCTGGCCGGCGTCACCGCCGGCGTCATCGGCGTCGACCCCTACGGCATCATCACCATCGTCAATCGCTCGGCCGAGACCATGCTGACGATTTCGGCGAATGCGACGCTCGGCCAGAACCTTTCGACGGTCCTGCCGCTTGTCGGTCGCGTGTTCGAGATTGGGCGCCAGTCGGGCAAGCCGGTCTATCGCGAGCAGGTGACCTTCTTCCGCACCGGTCTGGAGCGCACCTTCAATGTCCAGGTGACGGTCGAGTCCGGTGACGACGGCGAGGAAGAGAAATCCTATGTGGTGACGGTCGACGACATCACCGATCTCGTCCAGGCGCAGCGTTCGTCGGCCTGGGCCGATGTGGCGCGGCGCATCGCGCATGAGATCAAGAACCCGCTGACGCCGATCCAGCTTTCCGCCGAGCGCATCAGGCGTCGCTACGGCAAGGTCATCACCGAGGACCGCGAGGTCTTCGACCAGTGCACCGATACCATCATCCGCCAGGTCGAGGACATCGGCCGCATGGTCGACGAATTCTCGGCCTTCGCCCGCATGCCGAAGCCGGAGATGAAGGCGATCGACCTTCGCGAGTCGTTGCGCGAGGCGTCTTTCCTGGTCGAGGTCAGCCGCTCGGACATTGCCTTCCAGCGCGATTTCGGCAGTGAGCCGTTGAAAGGCACTTTCGACAGCCGCCTGATGGCTCAGGCCTTCGGCAATGTCATCAAGAACGCGGCCGAGGCGATCGACGGACTTGATGCGCAGGACCGTTCGGGCGGCACAATCCGGATTCAGGCCGGACGGCAAGATGGCGCCATACGAATCGACGTTATCGATAACGGCAAGGGGCTGCCGCGCGAGAATCGCCAAAGGCTTCTCGAGCCCTATATGACGACGCGCGAGAAGGGCACCGGGCTTGGCCTCGCTATCGTCAAAAAGATCGTGGAGGACCATGGCGGCCGTCTCGAATTGCACGACGCGCCAGCGGATTTCCATGGCGGCCGGGGCGCGATGATCTCGATCATCCTGCCCCCGGCCACGATCGTAGCCGCGCCGCCACGCGGTGAAGGTCGAAGCGAACACGAACGAGAAACTGAAAAGGTCGGTAATGGCGTCTGACATTCTCATCGTCGATGACGAGGAAGACATCCGCGAACTTGTCGCCGGTATATTGAGCGACGAGGGTCACGAAACCCGCACGGCCTATGATGCCGACAGCGCGCTTGCGTCGATTGCCGATCGCGCGCCGCGGCTGATTTTCCTCGATATCTGGCTGCAGGGCTCGCGCCTCGATGGCCTGGCGCTGCTCGACGAGATCAAGACCATGCATCCGAACATGCCGGTGGTCATGATCTCCGGCCACGGCAACATCGAAACGGCGGTGTCAGCCATCCGGCGCGGCGCGTATGATTTCATCGAGAAGCCGTTCAAGGCCGATCGCCTCATCCTGATCGCCGAGCGCGCGCTGGAGACATCCAAGCTGCGGCGCGAGGTCTCCGACCTCAAGCAGCGCAGCGGCGAGACCTTCGACCTGATCGGCATGTCGTCGGCGATGAGCCAGCTGCGGCAGACCATCGAGCGCGTCGCGCCGACCAACAGCCGCGTCATGATCATCGGCCCCTCCGGCTCAGGCAAGGAACTGACGGCGCGGGCCATCCACACGCTGTCGTCGCGCAAGTCCGGTCCGTTCGTCACGCTGAGCGCGGCCACCATCACGCCCGAGCGCATGGAGATCGAGCTGTTCGGCACCGAATCGAACGGCACCGAGCGCAAGGTCGGCGCGCTGGAGGAGGCGCATCGCGGCATCCTCTACATCGACGAAGTCGCCGATATGCCGCGCGAAACGCAAAACAAGATCCTGCGCGTGCTGGTCGAGCAGCAATTCGAGCGGGTAGGCGGCACCAAGCGCGTCAAGGTCGATGTCCGCATCATTTCCTCGACCTCGCAGAACCTTGAAGCAATGATCGCCGACGGCCGCTTCCGCGAGGATCTTTACCATCGCCTGGCCGTTGTCCCGGTCATGGTGCCGGGGCTCGCTGAGCGGCGCGAGGACATTCCTTACCTCGTCGACAACTTCATGAAGCAGATTGCGCGCCAGGCCGGCATAAGGCCGCGCCGCATCGGCGACGATGCGCTGGCCGTGCTGCAGGCGCACAACTGGCCGGGCAATGTTCGCCAGTTGCGCAACAACGTCGAGCGACTGATGATCCTGGCGCGCGGCGAAGAGGCCGATGCGCCGATCACCGCCGACCTTCTGCCGTCCGAGATCGGCGACGTCATGCCGCGCACGCCCAACCAGTCGGACCAGCACATCATGGCCCTGCCGCTGCGCGAGGCCCGCGAGCAATTCGAGAAGGACTACCTGATCGCCCAGATCAACCGCTTCGGCGGCAACATCTCGAAGACCGCAGAGTTCATCGGCATGGAACGATCGGCACTTCACCGCAAGCTGAAGTCGCTGGGTGTGTAGCGAGCGCTTGGCCCACGCGATTGTTCATTACCGCAGGGGCGGAATCGCCTAAGAAAGCCGGACATTTTTCTGAGGATGCCCATGCCGCGCATTGCCTATGTCAACGGGCGCTATGTCGTCCATGCTCAAGCCAGCGTCCATATCGAGGATCGCGGCTACCAGTTCGCGGACGGCGTCTATGAGGTTTGCGAGGTGGCGCGCGGCCATATCGTCGACATGCCGCGCCATCTTGCCAGGCTCAAGCGCTCGCTGAAGGAACTGTCGATCGCCTGGCCGGTCTCGGAAAGCGTCCTGCCGATGCTGCTGCGCGAGGTGGTCAATCGCAACGGCGTGGTCGACGGCCTTGTCTATGTGCAGGTGACGCGCGGTGTCGCCAGCCGCGAGTTCGTGTTTCCGCCCGCGGGCACAAGGCCTTCCCTGGTCATAACCGCCAGAAAAGCCGATCCGGCCGCGGCGGCGAAGCGGGTGGAGACCGGCATCAAGGTCATCACCGTCCCGGAGAATCGCTGGGACCGCGTCGACATCAAGAGCACCGGCCTGTTGCCCAATGTGCTCGCCAAGCAGAAAGCCAAAGAAGCCGGCGCCCAGGAAGCGTGGTTCGTCGACACCGACGGCAACGTCAAGGAAGGCGGCTCGTCCAACGCCTGGATCGTTACCCGGGATGGCGTCCTTGTGACCCGGCCGGCCGAGCATGGCATCCTGCGCGGCATCACCCGCACGACGCTTTTCGATGTCGCCGCCAAGCTTGGCCTCAAGATCGAGGAACGCGGGTTTTCGGTCGCCGAAGCCAAGGCGGCAAGGGAAGCATTCATCAGTTCGGCGACCACAATCGCCATGCCGGTGGTCGAAATCGACGGCGCGCCGATCGCAAATGGCCATCCCGGTTCGATGACACTTTCGTTGCGGCAGGCCTTTTTTCACGTTGCGGAAAAAAGTCCAGCCTGATAACCGCACAACTGGAAGTAACCTCAACTATCTCATTCTGCTTGCCATTGTGTCGGCAAGAGGGGGTTTGCGCGCTTGACAGGTGCCTCGTAATTTGGCGCATTGGCCCGTAAACCGAAGGGGATCGGCGAAAGACAAGAAAAATGGCGGAACGATCGCAAAACCTTCAGGACCTGTTCCTGAATTCAGTTCGCAAGAGCAAAAATCCACTTACCATCTTCCTCATCAACGGCGTGAAGCTGACCGGCGTCGTCACTTCGTTCGACAATTTTTGTGTGTTGTTGCGGCGCGACGGGCACTCCCAGCTCGTCTACAAGCACGCTATTTCCACGATCATGCCGAGCCAGCCGGTTCAGATGTTCGATGGCGAGGAAAGCCAGGGCGCCTGATTGGCACGTGATAATGACGCGGACCGCAGCGTTCGCGGAAAACAAGGACATCAACTCGGGCAGGAATCCAAGGATCCGACCCGCGCAGTTGTCATTGTGCCGGTGCTTACCCGCCAGCCGCGCGGCGACGACGAGTCGAGCCGTCCGCGCCTGAGCCGTTCGGCAGATGCACGCCACGACGAAGCGGTCGGACTTGCCAGCGCCATCGATCTCAACCCGGTTCACACTGCGGTGGTGACGGTTGCCGATCCGCGGCCGGCCACACTGCTCGGCAGCGGCAAGGTTGCTGAATTTGCTGAAATCGTGAAGGAGCGCAAGGCGGAGCTGGTCATCGTCGACCATCCGCTGACGCCGGTGCAGCAGCGCAATCTCGAAAAGGAACTGAATGCCAAGGTGCTCGACCGCACCGGGCTCATCCTCGAGATATTCGGCGAACGGGCGCGCACCAAGGAAGGCACGCTGCAGGTCGAGCTTGCGCATCTCAACTACCAGAAGGGTCGTCTGGTGCGGAGCTGGACCCACCTCGAGCGGCAGCGCGGCGGCGCCGGCTTCCTCGGCGGTCCGGGCGAAACCCAGATCGAATCCGACAGGCGCATCCTGCAGGACAAGATCACCAAGCTGAAACACGAGCTGGAGACGGTTCGGCGCACGCGCGACCTGCACCGCGCCAAGCGCAAGAAGGTGCCGTTCCCGGTCGTGGCGATCGTCGGCTACACCAATGCCGGCAAGTCGACGCTGTTCAACCGGCTGACCGGGGCCGGGGTGCTGGCCGAGGATATGCTGTTCGCGACGCTCGATCCGACGCTGCGGCGCGTGCGGCTGCCGCACGGCACGCCGGTTATCCTGTCGGACACGGTGGGCTTCATTTCCGACCTGCCGACGCATCTGGTGGCCGCCTTCCGGGCGACGCTGGAAGAAGTCGTCGAGGCGGATCTGGTGCTGCATCTGCGCGATATCTCCGATCCGGACACCGCCGCCCAGGCCGAGGACGTCGAACGCATCCTCGGCGATCTCGGCGTCGATGCCGCCGATGCGAACCGCGTGATCGAGGTCTGGAACAAGATCGACCTGCTTGACGAAGGCAATCGCGAGCGCCTGCTTGCCGCGAGCGCCAGCGGCAAGGCGCCGCCGATCGCGATATCGGCGGTCACCGGCGAAGGGATCGACGCGCTGAAAGCGCTCATCGAGACGCGCGTGTCGGGCGAGCTGGAAACGATGACGGTGACGTTGAGCCCTGCCCAGTTGGGCCAGGTCGACTGGCTCTACCGCAACGGCGATGTCGTTTCGCGCACCGACAATGAAGACGGCAGCGTCACTCTCTCGCTGACAGCCACGCACAGCGCCAGGCAAGAGATAGAGAACCGCCTGCATCGCAAGAGCGGCAGCTAACCGGCTGTTTATTTGGTGCTTTTGGCCTGCTGCCAGAGCGCTTCCATCTCGTCGAGCGTTGCCTTCTCCAACGACTTGCCCGAGGCCTCCAGAGCCTGCTCGACATAGTGGAATCGCGAACGGAACTTTTCGTTGGTGCCGCTGAGCGCAGCTTCCGAATCGAGCTTGAGGTGGCGGCCGAGATTGACAACGGCAAACAGCATGTCGCCGAACTCGTCCTTGATGGGAGCCGCGTCACCGGTGGCGAGCGCCTCGCGCAATTCCCCGATCTCTTCCTCTATCTTGTCGAGGATGGGAGCTGCCTCGCTCCAGTCGAAGCCGACGCGCGCCGCCTTCTCCTGCAGCTTGAGGGCACGAGTCAGGGCAGGGAGCGCGACCGGAACGCTGTCGAGATAGCCCTTGCCGTGATCCTCCGGATCCAGCCCGCGCGCGATGCGGGCATCGCGCTTCTCGGCCTTTTCAAGCGCCTTGATCTTCTCCCACATGCCTTTGGCCATGCCGGCGCTGCGCGCCCTCTCGTCGCCGAAGACGTGCGGATGGCGGCGGATCATCTTGGTGGTGATGGCCTCGACGACATCGCCGAAAGCGAACTCGCCGATCTCCTCAGCCATCTGCGCGTGATAGACGACCTGAAGCAGCAGATCGCCCAGTTCCTCGCGCAGATCGTCGAGATCGCCGCGCGCGATCGCATCGGCCACTTCATAGGCCTCCTCGATCGTGTAGGGCGCGATGGTCGCGAAATTCTGCTCGATATCCCAAGGGCAGCCGGTCTTCGGCACCCTGAGCGCCGCCATGATCTCGATCAGCCGGGAAATGTCCTTGGAGGGCTTCATAGTTTGAGCCTATCCCGCGGCCAGCGTCCGACCAATCCCGGCCGGACACCGAAACGAGTTGTCCACAGCCTCAGTCGAGCACCGAGACGATCGCCTTGGCGAGATCGTCCATGCCGTCCTCCGGCAGGCCGGCCACGTTGATGCGGCTGTCGCCCACCATATAGACGGCGTGCTCGGCGCGAAGGCGTTCGACTTGAGCCTCGGTCAGCCCAAGTCTGGAAAACATGCCGCGATGGCTGGCGACGAAATCGAAGCGGTCGGAGTTGGACTGCCGGCGCAGAGCCTCGGCGAAGGCGACGCGCAGCCGAAGCATGCGCAGCCGCATCTCCTCGAGCTCCGTCTCCCAGTCCTTCCTCAACCCGGCATCTTCAAGCACCATGCGCACCGCCGCCGCGCCGTGATCCGGCGGCATCGAATAAAGCGCGCGCGCTGCCGCCAGCATCTGGCTCATCGCCACATCCGCCTGAGCGCCGTCCTTGGCCATGATCATCGCCGCGCCCACGCGGTCGCGGTAGACGGCGAAATTCTTCGAGCAGCTCGAGGCGACGACCATTTCCGGCACCTTGCCGGCAAGCAGCCGCAGACCGGCGGCGTCGGCATCGAGGCCCTCGCCAAAACCCTGATAGGCGATGTCGACGAAAGGCAGCAAGCCGCGATCCAGCAGGACATCGGCGACCTTGGCCCACTGCGCGACATCGAGGTTGGCGCCGGTCGGGTTGTGGCAGCAGCCATGCAGCAGCACGACATCGCCACTGTTGGCAATTTTCAGCGCCGCCAGCATCTCGTCGAAGCGGACTGCGCCCGATGCGGCATCGAAATATGGATAGTCGCGAACCTGCAGACCAGCGGCGCGCATCACCGGCAGATGGTTCGGCCAGGTCGGATCGGACAGCCAAACCGTCGCGCCGGGGCGGGTGCGCTGCATGAGCTCGGCCACCAGCCGGAGCGCGCCGGAGCCGCCCGGCGCCTGTGCTGCGCGGATGCGCGAATGGTCGGCCTTCTCGCCGAAGGCGAGCTTGATCATGGCCGTATTGAAGCCGGTGTCGCCGGCAAGGCCGAGATAGGTCTTGGTGTCCTGGGTCGCCAGCAGCCGTTTCTCGGCCTCGCGCACGGCACGCATCACCGGCGTCTTGCCGTCGATGTCCTTGTAGACGCCGACGCCGAGGTCGACTTTGCCGGGCCGTGGATCGTTGCGATAGAGGCCGATCAGGGCGAGGATCTTGTCGGCGGGCGCGGGCTGCAGGGTCTCGAACATCGAAAAGGACTCCAATGGCGGCGGAGTGATACGCAAATCGATCCTGTCGCGCCAGCGGTTTCCGCTGTGGCGGCGACACGAAAAGAAAGCCGGGCAGGGGATTAAAACCCCTACATGCTCCGTAAACAGGGCATGAAACGGTCGATGGCACGCTTCGATATCGTCGGGCAGTTGGGCTCGCTGCGGCGCTATGCGCGCTCGCTGACGCGCGACAGCACTGAGGCCGAGGATCTCGTCCATGACGCGCTGGTGCGCGCCTATGAGCGGCGCGCGACCTTCCGGTCAAGCGGCAATCTGCGCGCTTGGCTGCTGGCGATCGTGCACAACGTCTTCATCGACCGCGTGCGCTCGCGCCGCTCCGAGGCGGCGCGCATCGAACAGGCCGGCCTTGTCGCCGACCAGAGCGTGCCGGCGTCGCAGGACCATTCGGTGCGCCTGTCACAGGTCCGGGAAGCGTTTCTTTCGCTGCCGGAGGAACAGCGCTCCGCGCTGCACCTCGTCGCCATCGAAGGGCTTTCCTATCAGCAGGCCGCCGAAGTCATCGGCGTGCCGCTCGGAACGCTGATGTCGCGCATCGGCCGCGCGCGTGCCGCGCTGCGCGAGATGGAAGAGGGCGCGGCGCCGAAGGCCAGGCCTCATCTCAGGATCGTGGGAGACGATCAATGACCGCCATTGTCGACCCTGTGACCGATGCCGATCTCGACGCCTATGTCGACGATCAACTGGATGTCGCCCGCCGCATCGAGGTCGAGGCGCACCTCGCCGCGCGCCCGGAAGTGGCGGCGCGCGTGATGTCCGATCTGAGGACGCGCGACGAACTGCGCGTCGCGCTTGCCGGCCCTGTCGGCAGGACGCGTCCGGCCACGACAGACGCGGCGCGCCGACTGGAAAGAGGTCTTGCCAGGGGCCGCATGCTTGCCGTGCTGCAGCGTGCGGCGGCCGCGGCCGTGCTGGTCGCGGCAGGCTGGCTGGCCAACGGCGCCTTCGGGCCGATCGCCGTGACCAAGGTGGTCGCCTCGACGCAGCCGCCGGCCTATGTCGAGGATGCGGTCCGGGCGCACAGGACGACCTTGGTGCGCGAGACGATGCCTTCGCAGCAAGAGGCGCCGGGCTACGATGCCGACGAGATTCGCGCCGCCACCGCGATCGTCATGCCGTCGCTGCCCGAGGACTGGAAGATCCGCGACGTCCAGGTCTATCCCTCGCAATTCGGGCCGAGCGTCGAGGTAGCGGTCGACACCAAGGACCTCGGTCTTGTCTCGTTGTTCGCCATCAGGCCGGGCAGGTTCGATGTGGTGAAGCCGACGGTCGCGCCCGCCGACGACATCTCAACCGCG
The DNA here is from genome assembly GCF_006443065.1 of Mesorhizobium sp. B1-1-5. Lineage (NCBI taxonomy): Bacteria > Pseudomonadati > Pseudomonadota > Alphaproteobacteria > Hyphomicrobiales > Phyllobacteriaceae > Mesorhizobium > Mesorhizobium sp. B1-1-5. The sequence goes on from NZ_VFWS01000023.1 coordinate 50,588, forward strand.
TATTTCCAGATCGGCGAGGTTGCCTATGCGGTGGTCGGACGCGGCGACGCCGGCAGCCTCGACCGTGCCGCCGAGAAACTCGCCAGAACTCTCTACTGAAAACAAACCCTCTACCGAGAAACCAAGGAGAAACCGAATGAACAGCCCCAATCTGGGATACCGAATGGGCACCGGCGTCCAGGCCGGAGCCGTCTATGACGAGGGCCTGCGCAAGCACATGCTGCGCGTCTACAACTATATGGGCCTCGGTCTCGTCGTCACCGGCCTCGTCGCCTTCTTCGTGGCCTCGACGCCGGCGCTCTATGTGCCGATCTTCTCCAGCCCGCTGAAATGGGTGGTGATGCTGGCGCCGCTCGCCTTCGTCATGCTGTTCTCGTTCAGGATGCAGACCATGTCGGCCGCGAGCGCGCAGGCAATGTTCTGGGCCTTCTGCGCGGTCATGGGCCTGTCGCTCGCCTCGGTGTTCCTGGTCTTCACCTCGACCAGCATCGCGCGCACCTTCTTCATCGCCGCCACGATGTTCGGCGCCACCAGCCTCTACGGCTACACCACCAGGCGCGACCTGACGCAGTTCTCGTCCTTCCTGATCATGGGCCTGATCGGCGTGGTCATCGCCAGCCTGGTCAACCTGTTCCTCGGCTCGACCGCGCTGCAGTTCGCCATCTCGGTGATCGGCATCGCCGTCTTCATCGGCCTCACCGCCTGGGACACGCAGACGATCAAGGAGCAGTATGCCGAGAACTTCGATGCGGAATCGCAGCAGAAGCTTGCCGTCTTCGGCGCCTTCTCGCTCTATCTGAACTTCATCAACATCTTCCAGCTGCTGCTGAATTTCACCGGCGAGCGCGAATAGGCCGGACCGCGGCAGGCAACACGACGGACCTCGGCACGGCCGGAGGGAAAACCTCCGGCCGTTTTTTTGTCGACTGCGCACCAAGCGTTGACGACCAAGGGCGATCTGCCTGCCGCGCTTGAGTTCACGCGCGGCCTTTTGCTAGCGTGCCGGCCAAACCAGCCAGCCGCGAGGACGCAATGGACCAGCTGACGCTTCACGCTGACGGCATTTCGGCGACCATCGTCGGGCAGGGGGCCGAACTGGTCTCGCTGCGCGATGGCGACGGCACCGAGCTTCTGTGGCAGGCCGGTCCCGCCTGGCCTCGTCATTCGCCCGTCCTGTTCCCGATCGTCGGCCGGCTCAAAGGCGATCAATTGCGGCATCGCGGCCAAACCTATCCCATGACGCAGCACGGCTTTGCCCGCGACCGGCGCTTTGCCTGGGCGGAGCAGGGGCCGGCCTCCTGCACATTGGTCCTGACGGATGACCCCGAGACCCGGACGCACTATCCCTTCGCCTTTCGTCTCGCCATCAGCTACGAGCTGAAACCCCGACAACTCGGCGTGACCTTCGAGATCGCCAACACCGGCGACCAACCGCTGCCGGCCTCGATCGGCGCGCATCCGGCGTTCAACTGGCCATTGCTGCCGGAATTGCCGAAGGAAGCCTATCGGCTGACCTTCGCCGACAATGAGCCGGCGCCGATCCGCCGCCTGAAGGACGGCCTGTTGTTGTCGACGCCGCAGCCGACGCCCATCGAGGGCAGGACGTTGCCGCTATCCGAAAGACTGTTCGACGACGACGCCGTCATCCTCGACCGGCCGGAAAGCAAGAGCGTGCGCTACGCCGCCGGGCGCGGGCCGGCGATCGAGATGTCATGGCAGGGAATGAACGCGCTGGGCATCTGGTCCAAGCCTGGGGGCGCGCCCTTCCTGTGCATCGAGCCCTGGCACGGCATCGCCAGTCCCGTCGATTTCGACGGCGAATTCGCCGACAAGCCGGGCGTCATGCTGATCGAGCCGGGCGGCCGGCGCGTGCTGAGTTACTGGATCGGCGTCACCCGGGAACCTTAGGGCATGGCATACGCGATCAAGACCGAGATCGAGGACCCGGCGGCGGAGAGGTTCGTGTTCGCCGCCCAGAAAACCATGTATGGCGGCAAGCGCATCGCCGAGGGCGACGTCATCTTCCTGTTCGCCAGCGAGAACGAAGGCGGGCAGGGGCTAGTCGCCCGTGGCATCGTGACCTGCTCGGAAGCCATCGCCAGACATCCAGATCTCGAACGGCAGACGCCGCGCGTCAGCGTTGCCGTCCGCCGCACTGCCTTGGCGACGAGGCGTTTGGGTCGCAATGAGCTCAAACGCTTCAAGGATTGGAAGGACGGCCGGCCCGAGACCGAGCTCAACTTCAAATTCTACCGCCAGGCGACCGACAAGATCGTCGGCATTTCGGACGTGACGGCGGCGTTTCTGAACTGCTTTTTCTAGACCACCCGATCGCATCTCAGCCGATCTGCCGGACAATGGCACCGATCGCGTTGACAAGAAGACGCGATGCGGTGATGGCCGACAGACCGTCGATGTCGGCGGGAGGATAAAGCTCGACAAGGTCGAACCCCGCGATCCGCGTCCGCCTGCCGAGGCCCGCGACCAGTTCGATCGCCTGCGTGTAGGTGAGGCCGCCGGGCGTGCGTGCAGCCACGCCCGGCATGATGCCGGGATCGAGGCTATCGCAGTCGAGGGTGACGACAACGTTTGCTCCATCCGGAATGTGCCGCAAAGCAGCTTCGACGCCCTGGGCGTGAACTTCGCGGGCCGTGACGAAGCGGCTGCCGTAGCGCCGCGCCGCTTCGATTTCGCCGATGCGTGCGCTGCCGACGCTGCGCAGGCCGACCTGCATGCCGGCGACATGCGCCATCTCGCCCGCCCGCCGCATCGGGCTCGAATAGCCGTAGCCTTCGCCATGCACCTCGTCGCGCCAGTCGATGTGGGCATCGATCTGCAGGATCCAGATTGGTCCGTGGCCGGCAAATCCGGCCAGGAACGGAATGACGACGGAATCGTCGCCGCCAAGCAGGATCGGTACGGCCGGCAGTGCCAGCACCTCGCGTGTCTTCGCCTCGATCCGGGCTCGGTTGCCGGCGTTGTCATGCATGGTGGTCAACACATCGCCGGCATCGACGCAGCAGACCGGTTTGTTGTCGAACAGCGGCCCGCCCAGATCGAAATCCCAACGATCAAGGAGTGGTGCATCGTCCTGGCTCGCGGCGCGGATGGCATCGGCGGCCAAGGCCTGGCCGCTGCTGTCCTGGCCCGGATAGGTGGTCCCGTGACCGGCTCCAAAGATCACGGCGCGGGGCACCGGCCATCGGCGAGGCGATCGGGAAAGCCGAGAAAGGAAGGCGAGGCGGTCATTTTCCGGATGCTTTCATTGTTGCGCGCGGCGCGATGGCAGTTTCGGGCAGCGTAGTTGCTTCGGCCTTAGTTTGCGACAATTCGCGTCTCGCGCAACATAATGGGCTACAGCGATTTGTGCTTTGCTCCTTGCTGCCATGTCATGTCGCCTGCGGTGGCCGGCGAAAAACTACGCGTTCGGACAAGGCGGCGCTTGCCGAATGCCTGAAACATCCTGGCGACGTTTCTCAGTGGTTTTTAGGACGGCAAGCCACGAACCAAATCGATCTCTTTCAACGGATCGCCGCCGTCGATGAAGAGCCTGCCATGCGGCTTCAGCGCCGCCTTGATCCGCGTCAGGGCCGCACGGTTGGCCTCGGGGTGACGCCCGTCGAGCGCGCCGACCCGCATGGCGAAGGCGATGTCAAAAAGAGCCTCGTCAGCATTCAATGCGAAGTCTCCGATTGCCGCATGCCTGAATTCGAGGCAGCCCCAAGCTATCTCATCGGCCGATCCCGCCCGCGCCAATCGGATTGCCTTCTCCGAGCGGTCGATGGCCAGAACGAAGCCGTCGCCGATGCGGCGAGCGATATCGCGAGCGGCAACGCCGGGACCGCATCCGATCTCCAGGACGCGAAGTCCCGGCTTCAATGGAAGCGCTTCGACGAAGGCGGATATCCGATCAGAGATTCCGGCAGCCATGAAGTAAATTATCCAACCTGGCCTGCGCCAGGCAAGCGAGACGGCGCCGAGCGGAAATGGCTGAGGAGACAGCGGCCAGAACATTGATGCCGGACAATGTAGCCCCAGGCGTCGGCCGCGTTCGGGTCGGCCAGACCTCAAGGACTGTTCTATTGCCGTTCCAGGAAGTCGACCATCAGCGACGCAGCTTGGTTGGCATGCGTTTCCAGCAGGAAATGAGGCCCGTCGAGAATGTGTGCTTCCATCCTCGGCAGGGCCCGCATCCATGATAGCGTCTCTGCCAGGTCGAAGAACGCGTCATGCCGGCCCCACAGCATCAGGGCGCGAGGCTGCCTGCGCTGCAAATAGTCGGCAATCGCGTCGAAACGGGCAGCTCCGTGCGGCTGGCGAGCAGGGCTGTATGATGAGGCGCGCCCGACATCTCCGCGGCCATATCGAATGTGGCGGTGATGTAGAAATGTCGCCAGGTGTGCAAAGTTGAAATGTCGCATTCGACGTTTCAGCGGGCAGGCCACGCCACGCGCTTCCTGGCGCCAACGTTAGCGCCCGATCGGGCGTAAGCTGGTCAGGGTTGCGCAGCCGATCGGGCGCGATCCAGTTAAACTCCGTGGATGGGAATGACAGCTTCCGACCCAAGGCAGAACTTGGTAATGATCGACAGTCGTGTTTTGGAGAACCTTGCGAAACAGGAGCGACCCTTGTGTCATCCATAACTTCCGGCAATGCAGAGCAGTATGGTGATAGCCGGAAGCTTGCCGCTCGCGCCCGATTGAATAGCGAGTACACGATTGCCGAAATTGGCTGGTTTTCGTGGGTGGCGAAACAGCTTCCCCTTAAGTCTGTCGACAGCATTCTTGATGTTGGATGCGGACCCGGCTGGTTTTGGGCCGCAACGGCGAACGAGCTGCCGCAAAATCTGAATCTTACGCTTTCCGATCTCTCGCCGGGCATGGTTCACGAGGCGGTTGAAAGATGCCGGCCATTGTCGTTTGCATTGGTCACAGGCGAACAGGCCGACGCGACAGCCCTGCCTTTTGAGGACGGTTCCTTTGATGCCGTGATCGCCATGCACATGCTCTATCATCTGCCCGACCCATCGAAGGGAATTGCGGAAATGTATCGGGTTTTGAAGCCGGGTGGTTTCCTTGCGGTGACGACAAACGGAGCTGGCAACATGCGCGAGTTGTATACGCTGACCACCGCGTTCGGCAGCGCACCCGTGGATCCGGCCGGCGCTGCCTTCGGATACGACGCAGCCGAACAGGTTATGCAGGCCCAGTTCAGGAATGTGACCATGACGCAGCATCCTGCCCGGCTACGAGTGACCGAGCCGGAGGACGTATTTCTCGCCCTGACGTCCTATCCGCCCGGTGACACGGCCGACGAGGCACAGCTTGCCGCGTTTCGGGATGCAATTACCGAAGCGTTCCAAGCCGGAAATGACGTCCTTGAGGTTGGCAAGGAAAGCGGACTGTTCATCAGTCGGAAGACGGCTTGAATCACCCCTCTGCTGCCACATCAGAAAGTCGCATAAGATAGATTATGGAACTATCGTATCCGACACGGAAAGGGCAACGAGGCCTTTGACATGTTCGTGGATCTTCTCGGTGGCCTCCTCTACGCTGATCGCCGTCACATCGACCGTCAGACTGTTCGGGTGCTTGGGATCAAGGACACTCGCCATGCGGCTGCGCTGGCGCGCGGCTTCCGGGTCGATCGATTTGAGACGGTCACGTCGAGTTGGTGATGTCACGCGACGAACCAACTCATCCTCGTCGCAGAGCAGGCGCACAGGCACGAAGAGCGCGCGTCGCCGGTCTGAGGCATCTTTCAACTGCTCATAGGACGCCAAGCTTCTCGCGTCCTCTTGGATGCCGGAGTTCGTGAAGATGAAGTTGGCAGCGGGCGCGCAAAGGGTTGCGATCGTGTCCAGGATCGCCTGGCGAACCTTTGCCGTCTGCTCCCAGACGGCATCAGGCAATTTGCCGAGCCCGTCATCGGCCAACAGTGCCAATATTGGATTGTTGATCCAGTGATTATCGATCACACGGGCTGGAAGCGCCGCGCCAAGTTCTCGGGCTATCGTCAGCTTACCGACACCAGGGAAGCCGAGGAGCAAAACAAGAACATTCTGAACCACAAACTAGCCCTCCGTTCAGCCCGAACGAGTGAACACCGAAGTGAACAGCTGTCGCTACCGCTCTGACTCGTAAGGAATTTCGATCACCATGCCGTCATAGGCCGGCGCCACGTGCTCCGGCGTCTCGGCCATCACGACGGCGTAGTCGAGCGGCACGTGCATATGCGTCAGCACGGCATTCCTCGGCGCCAGCTTTTCGATCCATTCCAGTGCCTGGCCGAGCGACAGATGGCTGGGATGGGTGTTGTACTGCAGCGCGTCGATCACCAGCATGTCGAGGCCGCGCAAACGCTCAATGGTGGCGTCCGGGAAGCCGCTGATATCAGGGCAATAGGCAAGTCCGCCGATGCGAAAACCCAGCGAGATGATGTCGCCATGGAACTGCGGCAGCGGCTCGAGGGTGAGGGGACCCCCCTCGCCTTCGATCACGATCGGCCTGGCGTGGTCGATAAGATGCGACTTGACGATCGGCGGATAGGAACTGCCTGGCGGCGTCTCGAAGCAATAGCCGAACGCCTGGCGCAGCCGCAGCATGGTCGGCTCGTCGGCATGGATGTCGATGCGATGGCGTTGCTCGAGCACGTAGCCGCGCAGATCGTCGATGCCGTGGATGTGGTCGGCATGCGGATGCGTGTAGACGACCGCGTCGATGCGCTTGACGGAGGCCAGCAGCATCTGCTCGCGGAAATCCGGCCCGGTATCGATGACGACCGTGGTGCTCGCGCCGTTGGCGGCAATCCGCTCGACCAGCGCGGCCGTGCGCATGCGCCGGTTCTTCGGGTTCTTGGGGTCGCAATTGCCCCAATCGCCGGTGATGCGCGGCGTGCCGGGCGATGAGCCGCAGCCAAGAACGGTAAAGCGCAGCCGGTCGCTCATGCCTCAGCCCGCAGCCGTTTCGGGACGCGGCATCTTGGTGAACAGCCTGAAGAAGTTCCCGGTGGTGATATCGGCGATCTCGGCCTCGCTGACGCCGATGGTCTCGGCAAGCACCTTCGCCGTGTTCGCCACATAGGCCGGCTCGTTGCGTTTGCCGCGATGCGGGACCGGCGCAAGGTAGGGCGCGTCGGTTTCGACAAGCAGCCGGTCGCGCGGGACATCGGCGGCGATGGCGCGCAGCTCGACGGAGTTCTTGAAGGTCAGGATGCCGGAGAAAGAGACATAGCCGCCCAGCGCCACGCCGACTTCAGCCAGCCTGCGTCCGGACGAAAAACAGTGCAGGATGAAGGGGAAGGCGCCCTTCCCTGTTTCGTCCTCGAGGATCGACGCCATGTCGTCGTCGGCATCGCGCGCATGGATGACCAGCGGCAGACCGGTCCGGCGCGCGGCGGCGATATGGGTGCGAAAACCTAGCGCCTGCGCATCGCGCGGCGCCTTGTCATAGTAATAATCGAGCCCGGCCTCGCCGATCGCCACCACCTTGGGATGGCCGGAAAGGCGCACCAGCTCGTCGGCGGTGACGTCGAGCTCTTCCGCCGCATTGTGTGGATGGGTGCCGACAGAGCAATAGACCTCATTGAAAGATTCAGCGATTTCAATGACCTGCTGAAATCGCCTCACGCGCGTTGAGATCGTCACCATGCGCCCGATCCCGGCGGCGAGAGCGCGGGCGACGATAGCCGCCCGCTCCTCGGAAAAATCCGGAAAGTCGAGATGGCAATGGCTGTCGACCAGCATCAGCTGTTGCCATCCTGCTCGACATAGCGCGGAAACACGCCCTCCGGCGCAGGCAAGGCAGTGCCTGGCTCCAGCGCGTGGTCGGCATGGACGTGCTCGAAAGCGCGGCTCTCAGGGGGCACGGCCAACAGGTCGAGCAGCTTGGCGGCCGATCCCGGAATGAAGGGCTGGCAAAGCAGCGTCACCCGGCGCACCAGCTCGGCCGTCGTCCACAGCACGGTTTCCATGCGCTCCGGATTGGTCTTGCGCAGCGCCCACGGCTCTTGAGAGGCGAAATAGCGGTCGGCTTCGGCAACAACGCCGAAGATCGCCGCCAGCGCCAGATGGATGCCCTGCTCCGCCATCGCCCGGCGCGAAATGGCCAGCGCTTCGACCGCCTGGTCGAGGATCGCCGTGTCGGCCTCGGTAAGGTCGCCGCGCGCCGGCGCCTTGCCGCCGCAGTTCTTGGCAATCATCGACAGCGAGCGCTGCGCCAGATTGCCGAGGCCG
>NZ_VFWS01000230.1:0-2418 GCF_006443065.1 Mesorhizobium sp. B1-1-5
TGTCGGCTCTTTCCGTAACCCCCACTCAATTCGAGGGTGGCTTCCCGTTTACTTTCTCAGAGGCCTATTCCGTAGGAACACCCTCAGTGATGAGCCGCATTCCAGTTGTTACGGAGCTGTTGAAGGACCGGAAGCTGCTCGATATCATGACTTTCGATCCGCAGGACCGGGAGGACATGCTGCGCAAAGTCCTTTGGGGCCTCGACAACAGGGAAGCGCTTTTCGAAGCGCAGCGTCCGCTGTTTGAGATACTCTCAGCTCGAACCTGGTCGAAGGTGGCCGATGAGTATTTGGACCTGATGCTTTCTGTGGGCGCGAAATGACGGGCAGCGACAAGGAGCCCGACTATGAGCAGGTCAAGGCGGCACTGGCAGCGCACCATGAACTGTTGGTTAGCATGCAAGCCGAGTCGACGGCCATGCAGATGGTCATGACCGGCTTGCTGATGGAACTGAATAAGCGGGAAGGTGGGAAGCAGGTGATCTCTGCGGCCTTCGATTTTGCCGCCGACGTCGCGGTTACGGCCGCAAGCGGTTCGTACAAACCCGTCACCCAGAAAAATGTACTCGCTTTGAAGATGCTGGATCACTGGCGGAAGATGTTCCAGGCTTAGGCCGACACTGTGCAAGCGCCTGCGCTTCAGTACCCCAAGAGGTGCCGCAATCCGACGATCGGCAGGTAAACCGTCCAGACCAGGCAGACCAGGATTGCGATGACAACGCCCATGGCGGGCGCCCATTCCTGCCATAGTTTCAGCAGCCGCCCGGCCCAGGCTCCCAGTTGAGTTTCCATCGCATACGGGCCTTTAGTTTGGTTTGCGCAGCGCATTGAGAACCACGTCGGCATCGTTGTGATCGCCGCTCTTCAGCACTTCCCACACGCCGTCAATGCGTATTAGGCGCCCGCCGTCATAGGTGTGGATTTCGCCGGCATCCGCGGCGACTTCTTCGCGCATGCCCTGCCGTAGCTCCAGCCACGGTTTCGGCAGCGATATCCAATCCCCTAGGGGTTCGTCGTATTTCATCCCTGGCCCTCCCGGGGCCGACCATAGCCAAAATCCAAAACCAAACAACCTGCTCGTGAGGGCGGAAAGGAACTGTCATGGCCGTTTCGCGCGAAAAGGAATCGCTTGCCAAGGTGCTGGTGCACGAAGGCGGCTATGTGAACCATCCGGCCGATCCTGGCGGTCCGACCAACAAGGGCGTGACGCAGCGCGTCTATGACGGCTACCGGAAGGGCAAGGGCCTGGCGAAGCGCTCGGTCAAGAGCATCACCATGGATGAGGTCGGCGAGATCTATGATCGCCAGTACTGGGACGCGGTGAAGGGCGACCTGATGCCTGACGGCGTCGACTACGTCGTGTTCGATGGCGGCGTCAACTCCGGGCCCGGCCGCTCGATCATGTGGCTTCAGCAGGCGCTTCGTCCGGTCTACACCGGGCCGATCGACGGCGTCATTGGCGTGGGCACCTTGGCGGCGCTCAAGGCTGTCAACAACAATGACGCGTTGATCGACCGCATTTGCGATGCGCGCATGAACTTCCTTCGCCATCTCGGCACGTTCCCGACCTTCGGCAAGGGCTGGACGGCGCGTGTCGCCGAGGTGCGAGCGATCGGCAAGGCATGGGCGACCGGCGAGAAGCCGCAGGCCGCCAACTTCATCGCCGGCGGCCAGGCAAAAGCGCTGGTCGAGGACGCCAAGGCGGCGCCATCGACCGCGCCGGCAGACTTGGCCACCGGTGGTGGCGTCGCCAGCGGCGGCCTTGCTGGCACGTTGACCGAGCTGCAGAACCAGATCTCGCCGCTCTCGTATTCGAGCGAGCTCATTGGAAAAGTCGTCGTCGCACTGGCGTTCGCGAGTGCGCTGCTGGTCATCGGAGGCCTTGCCTATCGCTGGTACGTCAACCGCAAGGCCAAGCGCCTGGCTGAAGCCCTCGGGACCGCGCCGGCATGACCTGGCTGATCTCCCTGGTTGCCGGTCTCATAGGCGTTCCCCGACCGCTGGCCGGCATCATCATCTGGGTCGCGATCGCCGCCGCCGTCTCCGGCACCGCGCTCGGCGGCTACGCACTCATCAAGCATTGGGGCGCCGACGAGCTGCGCGCCAAGATCGAAAAGGAGAATACCGATGCGATCCATAAGGGCATTGACGCTCGCATGTCTCTTGACGAGTGCATCGACGCTGGCGGCGTGTACGACTTCGGGGGTCAGCGGTGTGATGCCGCTTCGACAGGCCATCGGTAACAGCCTTGCCGGTGCGCAGGGCAAGAGCATCGCCGACCAGAACAAGATCGACCGCACCATGGCGCCCGGCTGCGCGGTGAAGCTCTACACCCGTGCGGAATGCGACCTGCACACCAGGGCCAGCGCTGCGCGCCGTGCCGAACTGAAATCATAGCTTTGCACCGAGGGCGGGGAT
>NZ_VFWS01000231.1:0-2381 GCF_006443065.1 Mesorhizobium sp. B1-1-5
GCGGAACACAGGGTAAATATCCACAGGCGGATTTTATTCAAATGCCGGGGGATTCCGGCAAGAAGGGCGAGGCTGGCGCTGTCAGGAGAGACAACGCCCAACTCTTTGCCATGCCTTGCCACGCAGCTAGAGTGCTGGCTCCCTTGTCCGAGGATGGCAGCCATGATCGTCCAGGCCTGCATCAATGGCGCACGACCGCGCGATTTTCATCCGAAATTGCCGCTGACGGCGCAGGCGATGGCGAGCGATGCGGCCGCCTGCGTCGCCACGGGCGCGGCCGAGCTGCACATCCATCCGCGCGGCGCGGACGGGCGCGAGAGCCTGGCCGCCGTGGACGCGACCGTGCTGGCGGTGCGCCGGGCCTGTCCCGGCACGCTGATCGGCGTGTCGACAGGCGCCTGGATCGAGAATGACGTCGAGCGCACCCGCGCGGCGATCGCCGGCTGGCGCGAACTGCCCGACTATGCCTCGGTCAATCTTTCGGAGGCCGACGCGCCCGGCGTGATGGAGCTTTTGCGCCAGCGCGGCGTCGGCATCGAGGCCGGCCTTGCCACAACGGAAGATGCCCAGCGGTTCGTCAGTCTTGCCGATCACGGCCGGGTGCTGCGCATCCTGATCGAGATCGACATACAGGAATTGCCCGCCGCACTCGCCGAGGCGCACGGCATCGCCGCCGCGCTGGACCGCGCCGGGGTGCGGCGGCCGATCCTGCTGCACGGCGCCGATGCCACGGTCTGGCCGTTCGTGGAGCTCGCGCATCGAAGGCGCTGGTCGACGCGGGTCGGACTGGAAGACGGCAGGACGCTTCCCGATGGAAAGGTTGCGCTGGACAATGCGGAGATCGTCGCGGGGGCGGCGGCGGTATTTTGGTCGAAAACCTGAAGGGTCTCAAGCGCCTTGGCTGTGCAGCCGGTGCGACAAGCCGACCCGACCTGCTCCGCCATAAATCGTTCTCACTCGAGGCGCAGCTAAATAAAGGCAAATTCGGCTTGGCGCGGGGAGCCTTGTGCAACTGCCGCGGAGTTGCTGCATGTCACTGTCCGGTACCACAACTCGCTACGGAAGCCTTGCCCAGGCATTCCACTGGTTGACGGCACTGCTCGTGCTCATCGCCTTCCTGGTCTCGGCAGGCGGCCCTCCTACGCGCGTTTATTCAGCGCCCAGGGCCTCGATGCTGCTGCTTCATGAATCGCTCGGCTTCGCGGTTTTCTGGCTGCTGGTGATCCGCCTGGCCTGGCGGCTGTTCGATCGCATTCCCGATGCTCCGTCCATGCCCGCCTGGATGTATGTCGGGTCGAAGGCGGTACATTGGGCGCTCTACGCATTGATGTTCGCTGTGCCGGTGACCGCCATGCTCGGCGCATGGTTTGGCGGCCATCCGGTCACGGTGTACGGCTTCGGTCCGATCGGTCCGCTTTTCGCCCCATGGGACGTCGGCGCTTCGCTGGCGGAAATCCACGGCACGCTTGGCGACATCCTCATGTGGCTGGCCGGCCTGCACGCCGCGGCGGCCGTCTTCCACCACGTTCTTCTGCGAGATCGCGTGCTCAGCCAGATGCTGCCCGGCTTGGCTGCTCCAGAATGATCCGGATCGCCTGATCCACCACGGGATGCAGGCCGCTGGCCTGGAAGGACAGGCGGTTGCCGGAGCCGACATTGCTGGTCATGGCGATGGTAAGACCGGTCGCCGGATCATGCAGCATGACCGCGACATAGCCCGGAATGCTGCCCTGATGGCCGTAGAAGGCGCGGTCGGCATAGGCGCTCTGGAACATGCCGGCGCCGGTCTCGCGCATGCGGGTGCCCGGGAAGCTCGCCGGCACGCGGCGTTCGAACATCTCGGCGAAGAAAGGCGGCGACAAGAGCTTGCCGGAGAACAGGCTGCGCATGAAGCTCACCATGTCGGACGGCGTCGACACCATGTCGCCGCAGCCATAGGCGGCGCCGAATGGGAAGGAATCGGAAGAATCCTGCAATTCGTCGGAGTAGGGCAGCACGCCGTCCATGCGCCACATCTCGCCGCCGGAAGCGATGTCTGTCGGTGCGCCCGGCGCCGGCGGCGGCCGGTGGTAGTAGCCGCGCACCATCGACCTTTACGGGAATGCTTCGGTGGCTGGCGACCAGGTGTTTTCCAGGGCGCGCGGCCGCAGGACCGAGCTTCTGACATAGGCGCCGAGCGCCTGGCCGGTGACGGCCTCGATCACCATGCCGGCCAACACATAGCCGGTGTTGTTGTAGACAGCGGGTCCGCCCGGTGCCTTCTGTTTGTCGGAGGCGAAGGCGATGTCGACCAGCTGCTGCGGCGTCCATTGCCGGCCCGGATCCATCGGTATGTAATATTCGAATTCCGGCAGGCCGCTGGGATGGTTGATCAGCTGGCG
>NZ_VFWS01000232.1:0-2338 GCF_006443065.1 Mesorhizobium sp. B1-1-5
TCGAGGAAGAGCGCTTCGGCGCGCTGCGCATGAAGCTCGCGCAGCACCGCATCCATCAACTGCCAGCCGAGCCCCTGGCGGCGATGCGACCGCGCCACTGCAACGGTCAGGATCTCGCCCTCGCCGGCCGCCAGCCGGGCCAGCACGAAGCCGACCGGCGGCTTGGCGCCGTGCCCGGTTTCGCGCGCGGCATAGCCGAACACGGTGTCCTGTTCGAGCAAGGCCGCGAACTCGCCATCGGTCCAGGGGCGGACGAAGTCCTCGCGGTGCAGCAGCGAGACCGCCGGACTGTCGGTGGTCCTGAGCGGTTCGAGCGCGTAATCGCGGCGGCGCGGCTGGAGAAAAGGTATGCGCATTATTTCCCTTGCCTGGAAAGTATGAACCCGGCCTGCGGCTTGGCGTCGGCGCCGCGCAGATAAAGAGGTTTCGGCCTCTCGCCCTCGCCCTTGGCGGCCGCCAGGCGGGCGTAAGTGAGAATGTCCGCGGTCGCCGTCTCGGGTCCGATGTCGAAGGCGCGTCCGGCGGATGCCGCGATCCGCGTCGCGGCGGTTCCGGCGAGCACCGAAGACCGCTCGTTCGCCATGGCCACGGCATCCGCCAGCGTGACCACGGCCGGACCGTAAGTCAAAACCGACATTTCATCATAGAGAGCGGCATGGATCTCCTCGCGGCCGGCATCGAGCGCGGCCAGCACGGCGCGGCCGGGAAATGCCCCTGCCGTCTCGGCCGCCAGCGCCTCGAGCGTCGTCACGCCGATTGCAGGCACCTTGAGCGCCAGCGCCAGGCCACGCGCCGTGGAAACCCCGACGCGCAGGCCGGTGAAGGAACCGGGGCCGACGGAGACGGCGATGGCGCCAAGGCCGGCATAGGCGGTTGCGCCGGCCTTCAGCGCCTCGGCGATGACTGCCATCAGATGCTCGGCATGGCCCTTGCCTAGATCGAGCACCGCGCGGCCGAGTTCCTGCCTCGCCCCGGCATCATAGACGCAGGCGGCGCAGAGGTTGGCGGCACAGTCGATGGCGAGCACTTTCATGAAACGACCGGTTCGAAAAACAATTCCCTGTGCCTGCCACAGCGCGCCACCGCAAGGGGATAGCGCATAATTTGTTAAGCGGCTTCGTTCCGCCGCAGCGGGAACGGTGTCTATGCGGCAGGCGCTATGCGCAGCATGTGGTTGTCCCAGACATAGTCCGGTTCGGACCGTGTCGCGCCATTGCCCTCGACGATTTCGCCGGCTCCGGTGGTAGCCATGAAACCCGTCCCGTCGGGCGCCACGCCGCAGACCTCGACCAGTGCGCTTGACGAGACGAGCCGCCCGCTCGCCGCATCGATCACCACAAGCGAATTGCCTTCCGGCGAAGAGACGGCAATGGTGCCGGCAACCGGATTGGCGGCGACGGAACCGATATAGTTGCGGAAGCCGGACAGGACATCCCGCGGCATGTCGAGGAGCTGCAAATCCTTGCCGCGCGCGGCGCGGCCGACCAGCAGCGGACGGTCGGTGCCGGGCCCCCTGTACTGGCAGCCGAACCAGACGGTGCCGGTCTGGTCGGTGTCCATGTGGCGGATCGACAGCTGGTGCAGCGCCGCCGGCAATTCGTGCTTCTCGACCAGATCGCCGGTGACACGGTCGATGAGCACATAGGACGGCTTCATGGTGGCGATGTTGAGTTCGGCGCGGCCATAATCGGGATGAGTCTCGATGCCGCCATTGGCAACGGCGATCGTCCTGCCGTCGCCCAGGAGCAGAAGCTCGTGGGGTCCCATGCCATAGGTCGGGAATTCACCAAGGCGCTTGAATTTCGCCCGCGCGTCGTAGACGCCGACGACGCCGGCCGCGTTGTCGAAATCGTTCTCGGTGGCATAAAGCAAGGCGCCGTCCGGGGAGAACACGCCATGGCCGAAGAATCGCCGGCCGGTGATGCTGGCGATGGTCAGCGGTTCATCGCGCCCGGCGTGATCGAAGACCACGGCGAAGGTGCCGGGCTGGCGGGCGAACACCACTGAGCGCTTCGATATGGGATCGAAGGTGACGTCGTGGCCGCGGTCGGGCAAGTCGATCGCGTGCAGGAGCTTGCCGGCCTCGGACAGGATTGCGGCGCCATAGCTGCCGTCGCGCTTGACGAAGGCGGTGGCGAAGACGGCATCGGCGGCAAGCGTATTTGCCCAGGCCGGCGGCGCCATCGCGGCGGCAAAACCGATGCCCGCGGCTCTCAGGAAATCGCGACGGTCAATGAGGGAGGTTTTCACGCTCAGTCCCCATCCAGCGAGGAAAAACCGGCGGTCAGGCCGAATTCGGCGGTCAGCCTGGTGCCGAACAGGGTCGACAGGCTGGAGG
>NZ_VFWS01000233.1:0-2335 GCF_006443065.1 Mesorhizobium sp. B1-1-5
GCAGGATTGAGCGGGGCGCGGAAGCCTCCAATCTCCCCCCTCGTGGGGGAGATGTCCGGCAGGACAGAGGGGGGCGCCGTAGAGCGCAACGTCCGTGGTTTGGCCTCAACCAGGCTTCGCCATGACCCGTGCCCTCCGCCTCCTGCGCCGTCGCCTCGTCGGCAGCGTCTTCGTTCTCCTCATCGTCGTCATCGGCAGCTTCCTGCTGCTCGAAGCCGCGCCCGGCGACGCAGTGGACGCCTACATCGTCTCGACCGGCGGCGATGCCGGCATGATCGAATTGCTGCGCCACCGCTGGGGCCTCGACCAGTCGGAGTTAACGCGCCTCGCCAATTATCTCTGGGCGCTGCTGCATCTCGACCTTGGCCAGTCCGTCACCTTCTCGCGGCCCATCCGCGAAACCATCCTCGAACGCCTGCCGACCACGCTGATCCTGATGGGCAGCGCCACCGCACTCTCCTTCGGCCTCGGCTCGGCGCTCGGCATCTATGCCGGTGCGCGGCCTGGCAGTTTCCGCGACCGTTTCCTCTCCATCGGCTCGCTGGCGCTTTATGCCGTGCCCGGCTTCTGGCTCGGCCTGGTGCTCATCGTCGTCTTCGCCGTCGATTTGCGCTGGCTGCCGATCGGCGGCATCGAGACCATCGCCTCCGGCAAAACCGGAGTGGCGCGCGCCGCCGACATCGCCACTCATCTCGTGTTGCCGGTCTCGGCGCTCGGCTTCATCTATCTGGCGCTCTATTTGCGCATGATGCGCGCCGGCATGACCGAGGCCTGGCGGCAGGACTTTATCCTCGCCGCCCGCGCCAGGGGGCTGCCGCGCCGGCGCATCGTGCTTGCCCATGTCGCCCGCAACGCGCTCCTCCCTTTGGTCACCATGCTCGGCCTGCAGTCGGCGCAGATGCTGGGCGGCAGCGTCGTCATCGAAAGCGTTTTCGCTGTGCCGGGTCTCGGCCGGCTGGCGCAGGAAGCCGTCGCCGGACGCGACGCGACGCTGCTGCTCGGCATCATCCTGGTCAGCGCCGTCCTCGTCGTCGTCATCAACCTTCTCGTCGATCTCGCCTACGCTGTCCTCGATCCGCGCGTCGGCGCCGGCGAGGCAAGCGCATGAACCGCCTACATCGTTTCTTCCGCACGCCGGAGGCGATCGCCGGCGCGATCATTCTCGCCTTGCTCATTGTGATGGCATTGGCGGCGCCGCTGCTGTTTCCCGGCGACCCGCAGGCCATCGCCGGACCGGCGCTGCTGCCGCCGTTCCAGGACTGGTCGCTGCCGCTCGGTACCGACCGGCTCGGCCGCGACGTGCTGGCCGAGCTGTTCCATGGCGCCCGCACCTCGCTGGCGGTGGGGCTGGCGGCGGCTGCCGCGGCGCTCCTGATCGGCTCGGTGGTCGGCACTTTAGCCGGCTTCGCCGGCGGCCTGATCGACGAAGTGCTGATGCGCATCACCGACGCCTTCCAGACCGTGCCGAGCTTCCTGCTCGCGCTCGCTTTCGTCAGCATCGTCGGGCCTTCGCTCGGCGTCGTCGTCGCGGCGATCGCGCTCGGCGCCTGGACCGGACCCGCGCGGGTGGCGCGCGCGGAGGTCCTGTCGATCCGCGAGCGCGATTATGTCGCCGGCGCCCGCGTCATCGGCATGCATCCACTTGAGATTGCCTTTCGCGAGGTGCTGCCCAACGCCTTGCCGCCGGTGCTTGCGCTGTCCTCGGTGATCGTGGCTGCGGCGATCCTCACCGAGGCCGCGCTTTCCTTCCTTGGCCTCGGCGATCCCAACCGCGTCACCTGGGGCGGCATGATCGCCGAGGGGCGTGCGGTGCTGCGCACCGCGCCGTTTTTGTCGGTCGTTCCAGGTATCGCGCTGGTGCTGACCGTGCTCGGCGTCTACCTCGCCGGCGAAGGCGTGGTGGAGAGCACCGCGGTGCGCAGGAGCCTGTCGTGACCGCGCTGCTGTCGATTCGCGATCTTTCGGTGCGCTATCGGCGCGACAGGGTCGAGGTGCCGGCGCTGAAAGGCGTCAGCCTGGATGTGAAAGCCGGAGAGCGCCTGGCGACCATCGGCGAGAGCGGCTCGGGCAAGAGCACGCTGGCGCTAGCGGTTGCGGGTTTGTTGGCGGGGTCGGCTAAAATCGAAGGAAGCGTCAACTGGAAGATACCGAAATCGCAAGCGCCTCGTTCCTTCGCGCCCCCCTCTGTCCTGCCGGACATCTCCCCCTCTAGGGGGGAGATTGAACCGTCGCGTCCGCCTTCGCCAATCTTCAACGCTGCAGAGGGAGAGCCGGCAGCGGAACTGCTAATCTCCCCCCTAGAGGGGGAGATGTCCGGCAGGACAGAGGGGGGCGC
>NZ_VFWS01000234.1:0-2333 GCF_006443065.1 Mesorhizobium sp. B1-1-5
CATCGGCGGCGGCCTCTCCGGCCAGGCGGGTGCGGTGCGTCACGGCATCTCCAAGGCGCTGACCTATTACGAGCCGGCGCTGCGTGCCGTGCTCAAAAAGGGCGGCTTCCTGACCCGCGACAGCCGCGTCGTCGAGCGCAAGAAGTACGGCAAGGCGAAGGCCCGTCGTTCGTTCCAGTTCTCGAAGCGCTAAGCGCATCGCAGCTTCACAACCGAAAGGCCGCCTCCGGGCGGCCTTTTTGCGTTGCGCATCACTATTGAGCGGAATGGTCGGCGTCGCGGATGAACAGGAACGCGCAAAGTGCCGAGCCGGCCACCGCGAGCGCCGAGGCCAGGAATGCCAATTGCATGCCATCGATCGTGCCCAGCGCCAAGGCGGACCCGAACAGCGCCACCCCGATCGCGCCACCCGACTGGCGCACGGTGTTGAGTACGCCCGATGCCGTTCCCGACATCTCCGCCGGCACGGAAGACAACAGCGCGGTGGTCATGGCCGGTACGGCAAGACCAATGCCGACCGGCAGGAACAGCAGGCGCCACAGCAGCGACAGGTAGGACGTATCGGCCTGGATCAGCGCCATCAGTCCGAAACCGGCTGCCCCGACGAACAGGCCAATCGCCATGGGCGATCGTGGGCCATGATTTGCGGCAATGCGCCCGGCGGCAATGTTCGACAGGGTGACTGCCGCCATGAACGGCAGGAAGGCCAGCCCTGTCATTTCGGGAGAAAAATGCCTTTCCTGCTGGAAATACAGGCTGAGCATGAAGATCGTGCCATAGAGCGTCAGGTTGACGGCCAGTCCGACAAGGCTCGTCACAGCCGGCACGCGGCTGGCAAAAAGACCGAGCGGAAACATCGGCGCCCTCGTCCGGCTCTCGACCAGCAGGAACAGGCTTGCGGCCACCACCGCCAATACCAGTCCGCCGATGACCGGCATCGAGGTCCAGCCCGACGAACCGGTTTCGATAAAGGCGCCGGTCAGCGAAAACAGCGCCAGCACGACAAGTCCCTGCCCCACCCAGTCGATCGGCGGCCGCTCGGCCTTGAGCGGCGTTTCCTGCAGAAACCGATAAGCCATCCAGATGGCGAGGGCGCCAATGGGCAGGTTGACCAGAAAGATGCTGGCCCAGCCAAGCGACGCGACCATGAAGCCGCCGAGCACCGGCCCTGCCGACAGCGCGATGCCGCCCGCCGCCGTCCACAGCCCAACGGCGCGTGCCCGGCGCGCCTTGTCGGACGCGTAGGCGCGATTGAGGAGTGCCAGCGAACACGGCATCAGCAAGGCGGCACCCGCGCCTTGTGCAGCGCGCGCCGCAATCAGCAACCAGGCACTCTGAGCCAGGCCGCAAGCCAGCGAAGCAATGCTGAACAGCGCCATGCCGCCAACGAAAACGCGGCGAGCGCCGACCCTGTCGCCGAGGGCGCCGCCGGCGAGCAGCAGCGAGGCGAAGGCAAGCGTGTAGGCGTCGACGACCCATTGCAGGCCGCCGACCCCCATCGACAGCCCAGTACCGATCCTGTTCAGCGCGATGTTGACGATGGAGACATCAAGCTGCACGACGACGAAGCCGAGGCTGGTCGCAGCAACGGTGGCGGCATAGGCGGCAGGGCGCTTGAGAACGATGGTATCGGGCATGCCCATGGATAACGGGTTTCCCCTGACACCGTTGCGTCAGCAGGCGCCGGCCTGCGACAACAAGGCCGGAACTTCAGCCGCGGCAAATCAATTGATGCTGGCGGTCGCGGCAGGTTCGACGCGTTCGCCCGTCTCCGCATAGGGCACGCGAAACCCATTTGCCGCCAGCCAGCCTATCGCCGCCTTTGGCTCATCGGTCTGGATGATGGTGGCGCCGCGATCGGCCCAGAAGCCCCAGGCTTCACGCGGCAGGCTGGCCTGAACCGCCAGTTCATCGCCCCGGCCGCCGGCAAGGAAGCCGCCCGGCTTGTTGACGATGGCGTAGGTGTCGGCCCAGATGTGCCAGTCGCCCCTCACCGCGGCCGCGCGCATGCGCGTGCTGAACAGCGGCCCGCCAGTCTCGGTCAACGTCTCCGCGCCGGCGCGCCAGTTGATCAGCTCGATCGCGCGCGGCGCAAAAGCATGGTCGACCGTCGCGGCGAAACCGGCGTCATGCACTGCGTCGTCGGCGATGATCGGCATGAACTGGAAGCCGCCGCCGACCGCTTCCATGGCAGCCTTCACCGTAGCGATCCTGGTCTGGTTCCACAGGTTTTCCTTGACGATGACCTGGTCGGCCATGCCGAGATCTCGCGCCACCGCGACCATACCCGACAGGTCCCCAACCTCGAGCTTGTTGTCGAGATTGATGAGGAT
>NZ_VFWS01000235.1:0-2333 GCF_006443065.1 Mesorhizobium sp. B1-1-5
TCCGCTCCTCGCCGATGGGCCGTCCTCCAATCCGTCTCAGCCGGTCAAGGCGCTGTTGCGGGCATGGGGCACCTGGGTCGAGGGCATCATCACCGCCTTCCTGTCGAATGGCGGGTTGATCTATGACACCAAGGCGCACATGGATGCCGACCTCGCCCACGGCGCCAATTCGTCGGCATGGGTTGTTGGCGATGCGACAGTCGCCAACAATGGCATCTATCGGAAGCTCGGCGCCTCCGGGGCAGGATCCTGGACGCGCGTCGCCGATCTGCCCGACAGCTATATCAGGGCCACTGACGCCGGCGCAGGCACACCAAATGCAATCATAGCGACCAGCACCATTCCTCTCCCGTCCGCCGATGGTGGAGCGCTGGTCAATTTCATTGTTTTCGAGGCGAATACCGCATCGCCGGTGACGGTCGCGTTCAATGGCGGCGTCGCACTGACGATCAAGACGTCCGCCGGCAACGATGTCGTTCCCGGCGGCCTCGTCGCTGGCATGGTGGTTGCCGGCTATAGATCCGGCTCTACCTTCCGGCTGCTGTCCGACCCGGCCAGCGCCGCTATCCAAGTCGCAGCTGAGGCGGCTGCCGCCGCAGCCGCGGCATCTGCCGCCGCAGCCGCGGCATCTGCCGCGAGTGTCAATCTGCCTGCGATATCGGTGGCGGACGCGGGCAAAGGTCTGACCGTCAATCCAACGGGCGGCGGGTACGACAAAAACCTGCTGGCAATCGTGGTTGCAACTCGGGCTTTGATGAAGGCGTTGAATACGGCGGTTGACCGGCCTGTCTATCTCTCGGAAAATGGTCGGCAAGGTACGTTTGTGTTACGCGCCGGCTCCCCGCCCGTCACCGATACCCAAGAGGGCATCTATGTCGTCTCGAACACGGCAGGCTTCTATTGGGAGCGCATCTATGCGCCGGCGTTGGCTCCGACAGTCAGGGCCTTTGGGGCAGCACTTGACGGCGTGACCGTCGACAGCAACGCGATAAAGGGCGCGTTGGCGGTCTGTGGAATGGCGATCATCCCCTATACGTCGACCGGCTTCGTCGCTGGTGATATCGACATTACGCCAAACCTCGATCACGTCATTAAATCCGAGCGGCGGCCGATTTGGAAAATCCCGAGCGGTGCGGCCTGCGCCATTCGCGTCTTGCCGTCGGCCGTGGCTCAGAGCTACGCCTATATTGACAAATTCACCTTCGACGGATCGGCGGCAGCCAACACGTCAGGCGCGATCCTGATCAACACCTCTGCCGGCATCGTCTCGGGTCTGCGCGTTGGAAACTCTATCGTGAAGGATTGCGGCTTCTTCTACAAAGAGGAAGTGCATGCATCGAATTACGTCGTCGACATGAAGTTCGATGATGTGCTGTGCTTCTTCACGAGAGGCCGGCAAATCGATAGCCGCCGCTCGCGCGGGTTCTTCTTTTGGAACAATATCAAGGTCGACAATACCTACAACTTCCCTGGTGGCCGTCCTCTTGTGACGTGGATCAGCGTCTTCTTCTCGGACCCACTCGGGCTCGATTTTAACGCGATCGATGTTGTCGGTGAGGTTCCCGGTGCGCCGAACAATCTCGCCTATCAGGCCGGCGCGACAGGCATATACATAGACGGTGTTGTAGGCGGGCGCGGCTCGATCTACGGGCGGCGGCTGCTGGTAGATAGCGCCACTGGCCCAGGTATCCGTATTGCTAACGTCTTCAACGTCGAAATCGATACTATTCAGTCTTACGCTAACCTCGGTTCGGCTATCGAACTTAACGCAGTCAGCAAATCGTCATTAAACAAGGTGAAGGCCGTCGGCTCAAAAGGCGTCACCAACGCCGCAGCCGCCGCGACCGGGGTTTCTATGATCGGATGCACATTCGTAACGATTGGTGAAATCGAGGCTGACAACAACACCGGCAGCGGCAACGCGATGACGGGCTGCGGTGACTGCGGGATACTCGGGGGCTACTCTATAAACAATGGAGCTTATGGCTTCTTCGAAGACAATACGGGCAGCCGCAACCGTCGCGTTGGCGTCACGTCAACAGGCAATACGACCGCCTCTCTGTTCCAGAACATGGCGAGCAGTGCGACCTACAGCTGGACGCCCAATAGCGGAACGCCAACAGCCAGCACCATTGGAGTCGCGACTGTTTAAAAGTCTGACGCATTGAAGTGGTCACAAATGCAGGTTGTGTAGGCGACGTTTCCTGCGATATAGGACCCCCACCTTTCCAGGGGCGAGACGGCAGAAATTGCTCAAGCACATCACGATCATTCTACCCTTCCCGTATCGTGGAGGCTCCCTGCGGGTCACCAAAACCATAGCACGCATGATC